>WLGP01000073.1 GCA_009703165.1 Actinomycetota bacterium
AGGTCCAGTTGCACCCGTTGGACCTGCAGAACCTGATGCACCTGCAGCGCCATCTGCACCTTTCTCGCCGCGTTCACCTTGTGGTCCTTGCGGGCCAACAGGGCCGGCAACAGTTGATGCTGTCGAAACATTCTTTGCATCAGCACCGTTCTTTCCATCTACTCCATTAATTCCATTTGCACCTTGCAGGCTTCTTGCTGCAGGCCATTTACCTTTTGTCTTTGGACCAGAGATTAAGAGGCTTCGTGTATCGATGTAGAAGTCACCATCAATACCAAGAGTGTTTGATGGTGCGCCTTTTCCGTTCAATATTGTGTTGACTACTGATGTAGAAGATCTTCCGGCAGCCTTTGGTTTAGTTGCAGCTAAGGCGCTCGGCGCGGCAAGTGTTGATACAAGTAGAAGAATGAGGAAGATGGAACGTTGGCTCTTTTTCACGGTGAACTCCTGACTGAGAATTCCCCTCAGTGTGAAGGTGTGTAAATCGCACCTCAATGGGGGCTCCCCCTAAGCAAACTCTCAGGAATGAAGGGTGGCCACGCTCATCCCCGTTTTAATTCACCGAAATCGGGGTAAAAACTCACATGGCTCTTTCAGGTTCTCGGAATACCTTTACCAGCATAGAAGAGTTAATTACGGGTAGTCGATAACAGACGTTATTGATTCCGAAATTCTCGGGACGAAAGGCAGAAATATGACAAAGAAGAAAGTCATTGCAGTCGTAGTGACAACACTTGCTCTCACTGCAGGAACAGTCGGAGTAGCGGGCGCTGCTTCGAAGGCTTCAAAAGTTTCAATCACCAAGACTGCAACTTCAGTTGCAAACAAGGTTGGGGTTGGGCCAGAGCAAGCTATGGCAACAATCCTTAAGGATCTTGTTGCTAAGGGAACAATTACTCAGGCACAAGCCGATGCAATCACTGCATCAGTAACTGCAGCTCGCGCAGCAGCAGAGGCGAACCGTCCAATGCGTGGCATGGGTGGGCCAGGTAAGGCAGATCGTGCTGCGATCGAAACTTTGATTTCAACAACCATTGGAATTGATTCAGCAACAATCAAGTCACGTCTGCAAGCCGGTGAATCACTAGCTCAGATCGCTGGCACAAAGAAAGATGCGTTGATTGCAGCTCTTGTTGCAGATCACACAAAGCGCATCGATGCAGGTGTAACTGCCGGGGCACTTACTGCAGCGCAAGCAACTGAGATGAAGAAAAATCTCGTTGCACATGTAACTGAAGAAGTTAACGAAGTCGGTGGCAAGGGACCTTTTGGTAAGGGACCAAAGGGTGGCAAAGGTGGACATGAAGGACGCGGACATGGTCACGGCGGTCCAATGGGTGGAATGGGCGGAGCGACAGCTCCAACTCTTCCAGCACCAACTGCAACCCCAAGTACATAACAAGTAACTCTCCTCCTCAAGGGTGATCATGAACCCGCTTCGCAGAGAAATCTGTGGAGCGGGTTCTTACTTTGTAATGTCTACAAGGCAAGGAGAATCCTGCGTGAGAGGATGGGCATATGAGAATTCATATCGGTAGCGATCACGCTGGTCTTGAACTCAAGGCTGAATTGATTGAACATTTAGTAAGTAACGGCCATGACGTTACAGATCACGGCCCATATGAGTATGACGCACTCGATGATTACCCAGACTTCTGTATCCCCGCTGCGGAGGCCGTGGCAAAGGATGCTTCTTCTCTCGGAATAGTCCTTGGTGGTTCAGGTAATGGCGAACAGATTGCAGCCAATAAGGTCAATGGTGTTCGTGCCGCACTTGCCTGGTCAATTGAAACAGCCAAGCTAGCCAAAGACCATAACAATGCAAATGTGATTGCAGTAGGTGGTCGCATGCATGAGATTTCATTTGTGAAAGAGATTATCGATGCTTTTATCGCTCATCCCTTTTCAAACGATGAGCGCCATGTGCGCCGCATCAAGAAGATTTCAGATTTTGAGAATAAGGGCTGCTGCTAATTACTTTCTGATGTAACGCAAGTCTGTGACTTGATGGTCCTTTGTAATTCCTTGGCCCTCAAAGCGCGTCAGTGGTCGCCAATCAGGACGTGGCACGACTCCCCCGCTAAAGAGATCTGATGCAGCAAACACCTCAGCGATAACTTCAGCGTATGGAACCCAATCGGTTGCGATATGGATAAATCCACCTGGCTTAATCTTTGGCGCAATCAGTGAGAGAAATTCTGCGTTGACGATTCTTCGCTTATTGTGCTTCTTCTTTGGCCATGGATCTGGGAAGAAGAGATGGATTCCATCAAGGCTGGCATCTTCTAGATGTTCTTCAAAGAGAATGTGAACGTCAGTCTCCATGATGCGAATGTTCTTGAGGCCAAGCTCTTCAATCCGAGCCATCAACTTTCCAACTCCTGGGAAGTGAACTTCCACTGCAAGGAATCCATCGTCTGGAAAATCTTGTCCGACTAGTGCAGTGGCCTCACCCATGCCAAAGCCAATCTCCATGATGATCTTCTTGGATTCAGGAAATAGTTCTTGAAGATTGAGTCTGCCCTCTGGGATTTCAACGCCATAGGTTGTCCAGAAACGATCGAGGGCGCTGGCCTGCGAGCGGGTGATGCGGGAGCCCCGGAGGCGATAGGTGCGCACTGAGCGGGTTTCCATTGCACCATTCTTACATGATTGGATAAGCACCTTATTTCACTCGCTCATCACAACTAAGGAGAGACCTGTGCCAGGTACAAATATCAAGCAGGCAGAAGCAGTTGAACGTTCGGCGTTAGTAAAGGTCAAGAGTTACAGAATTGATCTCGATCTGACCACTGGCGCAGAGAATTTCCGCGTCAAGACAACTGTCGCCTTCGATGGCCTTAAGCCAGGTGCGAGCACATATATCGACTGCGTCGGAAGCAAGGTAATTAGCGCTTCCCTTAATGGCGTTGATTTTGATCCTAAGTTCGATGGTGAGACTGTCTACATTCCTGCAATCGCAGCAGAGAACATCTTGGTTATTGAACATGACGGCATCTACTCAAATACAGGTGAAGGTCTGCACCGCTTTGTCGATCCAGTCGATAACGAGGTCTACCTCTATACACAATTTGAAACCGGCGATGCTCGCCGCATGTATGCCTGCTTCGATCAACCTGATCAGAAGGCGACATTTACGATCAGCACAATTACCCCAAAGCATTGGGAAGTAATCTCCAACTACGGCATCGAATCAACAAAGGATGTTGATGGAGATCGTAAGTTCATTCAATTTGCTGAATCTCAGGTCATCTCTACCTATGTCACCGCGATCGTCGCCGGTCCTTATACATCAGTCCATGATGAGTACAAGGGCGAAAAGACAATCCCGCTGGGAATCTATGCTCGTAAGTCATTCTTTAAACATGTCGATGCCGAGAACATCTTCGAAGTAACTAAGCAAGGATTTGCCTACTTCGAAAAGACCTTCGGCCTTGCCTATCCATTTGGAAAGTACGATCAGATCGCAGTTGCTGAATACAACTGGGGCGCGATGGAGAACGTCGGCTGCGTTACATTCCATGAAGATGTATTGATCTTCCGCTCGAAGGTAACTGAGCGCAACTATGTAAGTCGTGCAACAACAATCCATCACGAGATGGCACATATGTGGTTCGGCGACTTGGTCACCATGAAGTGGTGGGATGACCTATGGCTCAATGAATCTTTCGCCGAGTGGGCTTCATACCAATCTGTCTCAGAGTCAACTAAGTACAAGGAAGCGTGGACAGAGTTCAACTCACTACGCAAGAACTGGGCCTACCGCGTTGATCAGCTCTCGACCACTCACCCAATTGCTACAGAGATGGAAGATTTGGATGCAGTTCGCACCAACTTCGATGGCATCTCCTATGCAAAGGGAGCATCGGTCCTGCAGCAACTTGTTGCTCACGTAGGTCGCGATAACTTCATTAAGGGCCTTCGCCTTTACTTCTCAAAGCATGCCTTTGGAAATACAACGCTGAAGGATCTGATCGATCAGCTTGAGGCAGCATCAGGTCGCGATCTCACACCGTGGGTCTCAACGTGGCTTCGCACTGCAGGAGTTAACACTCTTCGCCCAGTGATTGAACTAGATGGCGCTAATTACAAGTCAATTGCGATCAAGCAGGAAGTTCCAACGATGCCAGTTGGATCTAAGGAACTTCGTCCGCACCGTCTACACGTAGGTCTCTTTGATATCGCAGGAGATAAGTTAACTCGCCGCACAAGCGTTGAGCTCGATGTCGCAGGTGCACTTACTGAGGTGACAGCACTTGCCGGCCAGAAGGTTGCAGACTTGGTGCTGATCAACGATAAAGATCAGACATATGCCAAGTTGCGCTTTGATGATCGCTCAATTGCAACGATGAAGAGCCATCTTGGATCACTTGATGATTCCCTCGCTCGTGGACTTATCTGGGCTTCCCTTTGGGATTCATGCCGCGATGGTGAGCTCTCAACAACTGATTACGTCACTATTGCTCTCAATGCACTCAAGAGTGAATCTGATATCTCTATCGTCTCTGCCACATTGATGCAGATCGATACCGCAATCTGGGCATATGCAGACCCTGCCAAGCGTGATGGGCTCCGTGCTCACCTTGCAACATCTGTTGAGGCGCTCCTTGACGCATCTGCACCAGGAAGTGACCACCAGATGGCATTTGCTCGTGCGTTTGCAAACTTCGCATTCACGCCAGCGCAATTTGATCGTATCAAGGCAATTCTTGATGGATCAATCAACGGTCTTGTCATCGATGCTGAAATCCGCTGGTACATCTTCATCTGCGGAGTTAAGCGCGGAGTATTTGGTCCATCAGATATTGATGCAGAATCAGCCAAGGACCAGACTGCACACGGCAAGCAGTACACCGCACGTGCTTATGCATCAATTCCAACAAAGGAAGCCAAAGCCAAGGCATTCCAGTCAGCAACTACCGATAACCTCTCGAACACAATTCATTCATACACATGTCTTGGATTCAACGAGAATATCCACCACGATCTCCTTACAGATTTCGTCGACCCATACTTTGATTCGATGTTAAAGGTCTGGGAGACAAAGGGTTATGAGATCGCAGAGACAACAGCGACCCTTCTCTTCCCATCATGGGTCATCAGTCAGGCAACGCTAGATAAGGCGCAGAACTGGCTTGATGTAACAGGTAAGGATGCTTCTAACGCTCTACGTCGTGCAATCACAGAAGGACGTGATGCGATGGCTCGCGCGATTAAGGCACGAGCTGCAGATAAGTAAGAACTAGTCGATTGAATCGATGACAGAGCTTGGCTTCTTGCCAGGCTCTGTCTTCTTTTTCTCACGTGTTCCGGCTAATACAAGAACGGTGATGAGAAGGTAGAGACCAACAGGTGTTGCAACAAAGTAGAGAAAGATTTCAAGAGTAGAAAGTGG
>WLGP01000074.1 GCA_009703165.1 Actinomycetota bacterium
ATCAAGATTGTTAGCGTCGGAAAGAGTGATTCAGTTGCCCAGCGAGAGATACGTGCAACCTCGGCAGGTTCTAGTACGCGACCTGCACCTTGATAGGCAATCGATGAATCAAAGTAACGGTCGGTAATTACAACTTCACCACGATCAAGTGCTGGGCGAATAACAGAGAAGACGTGGTGGGCACGGTCTGCGGCATATAACAAAGCCTCTGCGCGCGGGCTGATCACACCGGTTTCATGTCCTAACAAAATTTGGCGAAGGCCTTGTCCTAAATCAGTTCCACCTGGTTCGCGAGAGAGAACAACTGTTTCGCCTTCTTGTTCTAGCCACTCCTTAAGCAACTGTGATTGTGATGATTTGCCGGTTCCTTCGCCGCCTTCAAATGCGATGAAGACTCCCTTAACGGGATCTCCGGTAATTGAACCGAGTTCGCCCTTAAATGCGTTGACGATATCTGACCACAACGAAACTGTTGGTCGATCTTTCATCTGACGATATGAGAGCCAGCCGATCAAGGATGCGATCGCACCCGAGATTAAGAAGGTAGCTTGTGAACCGTTAAAGATGTATTCAGTTGTTGCAACGGTAATTGTGTGAACACCGAAGGTTGCAGCAATAAGTGGTGCAATTGCTAAGACTGCTACCAAGGTAACGCGAATCAGTGATTGTACAAAAGCGAAGGTGCGGCCGCGGACCTCGTCCTTGACCTCCATTCCCAGCATCGTAAAACCTGTCACCCAGGTGATTCCGGCAAATGCACCGAGGATGATGGTGATAAAGATTGAGACGGTGAAGTTTGGAATGAGAGATAAGAAGATCAGGAAGATTCCTGATGTTGTAAGGGAAGCGCCAAATAAGCGGCGGCGAGAGAACTGGGCAAAGACCTTAGGGCCGATCGCAATTCCTAGTGCCAGGCCTGTAAAAACAGCGCCGAAGAGAACACCGTATGCGGCATCTCCTCCACCTAAATCACCAACGAATGTACGTGCAAGTCCGATGACAGCACCGGCTGCAGAGAATGCTCCGACCATTCCGATGATCAGGCCGCGGATGACCTTTGATTCACTGACTGAGCGCCATCCGTTTACAAGGGCTGCGATGATCGATTCTTCGCTCTTCTTATCATTCTTTGAATTACTTGGGATCTCTTTAAGTCCCCAGACGGTAACTGCGGCAAAGAGGAAGGTGATTGCATTGATGTAGAGAGCGATATCTACAGAGTTACCTTTAAATGCAGGAAAGGCGACAGTGATTGCAGATGAGAGCAGAGAAAGAATTGTAAATAAGATCGCGGCAACGGGTGCGGTTCCGTAAGCGGCTAGTAACGAGACTTGGTTAGCACTCTCTAACTTTTCGCGGGGAACAAGGTTTGGAACAGTTGCCTCTTTCGCAGGTGACCAGAAGAGCGTTAAACATTCGACCAAAATCATCGCTGCGTATAGCCAGAAATATGTACCGACAATTGGAATAGATATGTAGAGCGCTGCGCGCAAAATATCGACTGTGACCATCAAACGTCTGCGATCAAAGCGATCTGCAAGTACTCCTGCAAGTGGGCCGAGGAATACTGCCGGCAATAGACGTGCGATAAAGACACCGGCGATTGCAAAGTTAGCAGTTGAATACGATCCACCAGAAAGTTGTTGGGCTAGCGCAGTTGTTGCAAGAAGGCCGAGCCAGTCACCGAGGGATGAGAAGACCATCGAGTTCCAGAGCTTGCGAAATGGCCTTATCGAAAGGACGCTACGCGTGACATCCTGAGCCGGTGCGGCAGGACGTGGGAGCGATGCGGTCATGGGAGTAAGTCTATCGGGGCTGATCTTGCAGGCTTAAAGGGCCTAAAAGAGGCTCTCTACGCTGGCTTTGAGGCTATAGCGAGATGTGAAGCCCATCGCTGACTTGGCTAGCGATACATCGGCACATAAGAAAGCGGGATCTCCTGCGCGACGATCTGCATCAATTGGAGTGACATCGCTACGCCCCATTGCATCAAGAACAAACTTTACGATCTCACGCACTGATGCGCCGTTGCCGGTTCCGATATTCATCGTTGGTGGCAGAGCTTGTGTTGCATCTGCTGCCGCTAAATGTGCTGCTGCAATATCGCGAACATCAACGTAATCACGGACGCATGTGCCATCTGCAGTTGGGTAATCATGTCCGTAGATAACAGGTGCCTGACCGGCCTTCACCTTATTGATCACAATTGGGACCAAGTTCTCAACTGAATTATCCAATAGTGCGCTATTAGCGCTACCGACAACGTTAAAGAAACGAAGAGAAGATCCATGGTTACCTGGTATCGAGATGAATTCTGTGACTTTGCTTTCTGCCAATAACTTTGAAGATCCATATGGAGAAATCGGCGCAGTCGGTCCATCTTCGCGACATGGATCCATTGAATCCGGGCTACCGTAGACAGCGGCAGTTGAGGAGAAGATAAAACGTGTAACGCCGTGGCGCTTAGCTGATTCAATCAATTCAACGGTTGCTGTGTAATTCACATCAAGGTATTCATCAGGTTTCTCCATAGATTCACCAACGGCCTTAAGGGCTGCGGTGTGGACGATGCCGGTGAAGTTTCCCGCAGCAATCAGCGCATCAACCTTGGCGTAATCGCGAATATCGATGACCTCTAGTGGAATATCAATAGCGTGCTTTGTGCGTAGGTAATCCACGCGTGATTCAAGGCCTTGATAGAGCGAATCAAGAAGAACTACATCTTTACCGGCTTCGATAAAGAGGTCGGCGATATGTGTGCCGATATATCCAGCACCGCCTGTAATTAACCACTTCTGCTTGCTCACGTGGTGAGTCTAGTGGTTACCTACTTTTTCTTATAGCCGGCCGGGCACTTTGGAGCTACCGCCTTTATCTTCTTGGTCACCTTGCCTTTGACGCAGGTGATTGTTTTTTGAATAGGCACTGGCTTTATCGTTGCAATCGGCGAAGGCGTTACCGTTGCCACTGCGTTCGGTGTTGGCTCAACTTTAGGAGTATCAAGTTTGACTTTGATCTTTGGTGTTGAAAAAGTGAATCCTGCCACTTTGAAATAAATCATTTGATCGTCTTGTGACAACACAGAAGTAGCAACGTTGTTAGTTCCATCTGCATTTGTTACCGAAACTGATGCCTTGGCATTGAGAATGTTGTCGCCCCAAAGGCACTTAGCAAATGTCTTTGGTACCGCAAGATTGAAGTGTCCTTTATGTAGTGCCCCGGTCTGATCCAGGTGCAGAGATCCAACCTGATAAGCCAATGTTTGCTCAACTGAATCCCACGCTGGCGGAAATGCTGAAAACAGTGTTGCGTTGCTGCTAACCAGCGCAATTTTTCCTGGTTCCATTTGGCAATTTCCGCTGCCATTAATTCCCCAAGTGACTGCGTTCCATTCAGATGTAAATCCAATTGGTTTCATAAGAGGTTCAAAGAACGCAAATGAGCCACTCGGATAGATGGCCGAGGTTGCAAGTGCATTTTCAATGGAAGAGTTAAGAATTGAGGTACTTACTGTCGATGGATTTAGGCCTGGATCCCTCTTTGCGCACCTCTCCGCAAATGCCTCGCTAAGTTTTAAGTTCTCACAACTGATCGGGCCAGTGCGCGCAGCAAGTACTCGTGTAGGCGTTCCAGAAAGTGTAAATGTGTTTCCATCTTGTGAAATGGAGGGGTCAAGAATTCTTCCGTTAAACCAACCGCCAACTTGATCTTTAAATTTTCCCATTCTGACTTTTGCTTGGTACTCAAGATCTTTCGGGAAGTTATATGTCGTGCCGTAACCAAATGGCCAAGCGCTTGCACCTTCATGTATAGATTTATCAAATTTAACCGGCTTGATATCGACTGCAAAAGTCTGAGTGAGTGAAGATGGGTTTTCATTTTTATAGTAATAAATAGATGCACTAACCGTATAGTTATCACCGCCGCCGTGGCTGGCTCCCGGAAGATTCCATACCTTCACGTATCCACCTCGTGGCAGTCCAGTATCGGGATTAATGAAGAAATCTCGATACTGCGTCTCTCCGAGTTGTGTGTATGTGGTGCTGGTTAGAATTGAGTCAGATGAGTTTGGTTTCCACTCAGTAACAACTCCTAGATTCCATTTTTCGCTTCCTAGCCTTCTCCAGCCCACAGATTCGATGCAATAATCAGGAATCTGAGTTGAGCATGGTTGAAAAACAGTTCTCCAAACATTGTCAGGTCCTTTGGTGGTGGTAGCTCCGTAATAAGACGCGGCTGTTGTACCAAATCCGACGAGCGTTTCCCTGGGACTAAACATGCCTTGTGGAATTGGTTGGTAGAAATAGTCATACATGTTTAAGGCCTTGTCAGTATCTTCACCCAAAGCAATGGGCGCAGCCAAAAACGTGATGGAAAGTGCCGCAGCCAATAAGGAAATGAACCGTTGCTTCTGCATAGCTAAAGATTAGAGCGAATAGTCGCTGAAAATAAGGTCAGAACTAGTCAGACTTTTTCTTCGCCTTACCTGTTGCAGCTTTCTTAGCAGCCTTCTTAGTTGCTGCCTTCTTTACTGTGTTCTTTGTAAGAGTTGGCGCTGTGTCGCCTGCCTTAACTTTGGCTGCTTTCTTACGCGTCTTCTTTGGTGAAGGCCCGTTCTCAGCCTCCCAGGCGCGGCGTCCTGCAAGTAATTCAAGTGCGCGATCGATGGTGAGCGCTTCGAGAGTATCTCCGCGACGAAGTGTTGCGTTGGTCTCGCCATCGGTGACATACATACCAAAGCGTCCATCTTTAACAATAACCTCACGGTCGCTGCCTGGATCTTTACCTAATTCTTTCAGTGGTGGCTTTGCAACACCACGACGTCGCTCTTTTGGCTTTGAGTAAATCTCGAGTGCTTCATCGAGTGAGAGGCTAAAGAGTTGTTCCTCTGATGTCAGAGTACGTGAATCAGTACCGGCCTTGAGGTATGGACCGTAGCGACCATTTTGAATGGTGATCTCTTCACCAGATGAGTTGGTACCAAGGATGCGTGGAAGGGAAAGTAGTTTGAGGGCATCATCTAGCGTGATGGTGTCGAGAGTCATTGTTGAGAGAAGCGATGCAGTCTTTGGCTTTGGTGCATCTTTCTTCTTACGCTTCTTCTTTGGCTCACCCTTATCGTTAAGTTCTACCGGCTCTTCTGGGAAGAGCTCTGTGATGTAGGGGCCAAAGCGACCTGATTTTGCAATAACTTCAAGGCCTGTTGTTGGATCAATTCCGAGTTCGCGCTCACCTGATGGAGCAGCAAGTAACTCGATCGCTTTCTCAAGTGTTAACTCATCAGGAGCTAACCCTTCTGGAATGTTTGCAAGTTTGCGATCTTCATCAGGCAAGTTCTGTTGCAGATATGGACCATA
>WLGP01000075.1 GCA_009703165.1 Actinomycetota bacterium
CATTAAAGCGCGCCAACATATCCATCGTCTCGCGCACACCATCTTGAACATTTTCAAGGACGGTGCGAGTCTCATCGAGCTTTGGTTCCTGGAGCAAAATGCCGACTGTAAATCCTGGAGTCAGATATGCCTCACCATTGGATGGTTGTTGAAGACCTGCCATGATCTGAAGGACTGTTGATTTACCGGCTCCATTGGGGCCAACAACGCCGATTTTGGCACCTGGGAGGAACATCAAGGTGACATCGTCGAGAATGACCTTGTCACCGTGCGCTTTACGCGTCTTTTTCATTGTGTAAATGAATTCAGCCATAGACGCACCTTAATAGTTGAGCCGTTAGAATAGTAATCAGACGACACCTGCAGGCGCCTGTAGCTCAGTCGGATAGAGCACCCGCCTTCTAAGCGGGTTGTCGCAGGTTCGATTCCTGCCAGGCGCACGTTTGCCAGAAGAAGACTCTAGAAAAGAAGAACGGCCAGGCTGGTCGCCTGGCCGTTCCTTTTTACCCTCGAGATTGGTAAGAGTTATCCGAGCTTTGCAATCGCTGCATCGGCGAACTTCTTGAGGTTTCCTGTGATTGGGATGAAGTCAGGAGCCAAGTTCGTACATGCAGGAGAGATGACTAGGTTTGCCCATTCCTTGATTGCAGGAACTGCAGCCTTATCTCTGTAATTGCTATCACCAAGCATGTAGGTGATGACTCCAAGTGTGTAAGCACCTGGCTCTTTGGTTGCATAATCAAACTTGAAGATGCCCTTGGCATCGACAGTTGAAGAACCAAGGAAAGCTTCGGTTGCTATTCCGGTTGGAAGTGCAAAGTTTCCTGAGGCATTTCCAAGAGCAGATGCCTTGAGCTTGTACTTATCACCATATGAAACTTCAGCGTAAGTAATTGAGTACTTGGTCTTTGCTGCTAGCTGTGCAACACCTGTTGAGGAGTTTGCACCTACGACGCGACCGATATTTCCTGGAGCGTTAATGTTTCCAGGGAACGCTGTTACGAATGTGTCATTCTGTGGCTTAGTCCATGTAGTTGGTGCAACGCCACGTAGCCATGCTGTGAAGTTACCTGATGTTCCTGAGCGATCTGAACGGTAGATAACAGTGATTGGCTGATTTGGAAGTGTGTAGCTGATGTTCTTCTTTGTTGTACGGAGAACGATTGGCTTTCCAGCCTTATCCTTAACAACATCGCCGTTCTTATCCTTGCGGTAAACAACTTCAGTTACTGAACGATTGTTATCTTTTGCGATAGCAGCATCGTTCCATCGTGTGATTTCTCCAGCGAAAATCTTTGCTGCAGTCTCAGCTGATAAATAGAGCTGTGTCTTTGCTGGCAAGTTGTGCAGCAAGGCAATTGGAGCTGCTGCTGCAGGGATGTGTACCAATGTTGGGCGAGCTGTTGAACCTGTGTGTGGTGTATCTGAGAACCAGATATGTCCGAGTTGCTTATCTGATCCATCGCGGCCTGTGCCTGAACCAGCAGCTGCGTAGGTGAGTGAGTGTCCGGTTGTCTTGTTAAAAACTACTTTGCATTCTTCGATGAGTAGCGCAGGGAAGGAGGCGCCTGTTCCAGTGAGATCTGTTGCATGTGCCGCTGGAGCGATGCCGACAATAAGGCCGACCGCTACTGCTACGACACTAAACTTCTTTGAGAGTTTCATTCTCTACCTTTCAGATACTTCCCGAGGTTGGGACTCACGTGTTGTGAGGTCTCGAAAGTACTGATTGGGATGGTCTAGATGGCTACGACTTGGTGAACAACAGTTGAACCTCTCTCAAATAGTTGAGGCAGGTTTTTAGCCAAATCGACCGGTGACGTAATCCTCGGTGCGCTTATCGCGAGGGCGTGAGAAGAGCTCATTGGTAGGTGCAACTTCGATCAGTTCGCCTGGGCCGCCATCTGAGAGCATAAATGCCGAGTAATCAGAGACGCGCGCTGCTTGCTGCATATTGTGTGTCACGATCACGATCGTCATTGTTTGAGAAAGCTCTGAGATTGTCTGTTCGATACGGAAGGTTGACCCTGGATCGAGGGCTGAACATGGCTCATCCATCAAGAGAACTTCTGGACGTACAGCAAGTGATCGAGCAATACATAGACGTTGCTGTTGTCCACCAGAGAGCGCGCTTGCATGCTCGCCTAGGCGATCTTTTACCTCTGTCCAAAGGCCTGCACGAACAAGGCACTCTTCAAGCAGGTCATCTGTATTTGAAACTTTGAGTTGAGCCAACTTGAGTCCAGATAAAACATTCTGACCAATTGTCATTGATGGGAAAGGGTTTGGCTTCTGGAAGACCATTCCGATGCGAAGTCTGATCTTTGTGACATCTGTGCCCGATGCGTAAATATCTTTTCCACCGAGAAGAACTTCACCAGCAAGGGCTGCAGTCGGAATGAACTCATGCATGCGGTTAAGTGTGCGAAGGAATGTTGACTTTCCACATCCTGAAGGTCCGATCAGCGCAGTTACTGTGCCTGATGCAAAATCCAAAGTGACATCCTTAAGAACGTGCTTTGAACCAAACCAAGCATGGACGCCGCGTGCTTCTAGGCCAGAGCCTAAGGTTGTAGATCCTGGCGCTTTGGCTACGCGCGCAGATGCAACATCTGCCAGTGAGTGAGGTGTTGTGCTTGTCTTCATCTCTTTACTCTCTCCCGGGGTTTGTACTGATTCATCGCGTCCTGAATTATTGATATCTGTCATCTGTCTACCGTTTCTGTGATCGCGATGAGATGTAGCGGGCAATGGTGAAGAGGAAGAGAACCCACAAGATAAGAACAAGGAGTCCTGCCCAGGTGCGTTGTGATGATTCTTCAGTGCCACCAAGTTGGAATGACTTCCAGACGTAGTACGGGATAGAGCCCATAGGGCCTGAAACTGGATTGAAGTTGGTCGACTCACCGCCACCTGAGACCAAGAGAATTGGAGCAGTCTCGCCAATAACACGAGCGACACCAAGAATGATTGCCGTGACAAGGCCACTCTTTACCGCCGGGACAACCACCATTGCAACTGTTCGCCATTGTGTGGCACCAAGAGCTAATCCAGCTTCACGTAAATCATTTGGAATAAGCAAGAGAACTTCTTCAGCTGTGCGCGCAACGGTTGGAATCATAAGGATCGCTAGCGCCAACGCACCCATCAAACCGGTGCGCTCACCTGTGATCGGATAGATCACGCTAGAGAGAATGAAGAGTCCGGCAACAATTGAAGGTACACCTGACATTGCCTGCACGAGAAAACGAATAGGTCTGGTGAACTTGCCCTTAATCTCAGTGAGATAGAGCGCGGTAAGAATCGAAATAGGCAATGTGAAGACGAGTGCAAGTGAGACCATGATAAGAGTTCCCACGATTGCTGCAAGCATTCCACCGTTTTGAATTGGATCATTTACCGTGGCTTGCGCCATATCTTGAGTAAAGAGCCCCCAGTGCAATCCACGCCATCCCTTGACTGCAACAGTTGCCAAAATACTTACGATAGGGATGACCGCTAATGTAATTGCAAATCTGGAGACGCTGGTGAGCAAACTATCTTGAGCAGCTGGCTTACCTGCTCGGCGAAACTCTGCAATAAATGAGACAACAGTGAATGAAATAAAGAATGCAATAAACCAACCAAGTTTTCCGTTGAGGCCAGTTGTAAAGAGCAGTACAAATGAAAGTCCTAATGAAATGAAGAAATTCAAAATCTTCTGGGAGCGTTCCTTAAGAGTTGGCTCCCATGGCTTACCTGGCTTAGGAGTCATTGGATTTTGGCTGATTGCAGATGTCATTTATCGACCTGTCTTTCCAAGTCGATTGACCAGCACATTTGCGATTGCGTTGATAACGAGCGTGAGAAGGAAGAGAACTAAGCCAGCAGCCATAAGCGCATTTACTTCTTCTCTATCTGCTTCATTGACCTTCAAGAGGATGAGGGATGCGATATTTCCACCTGACCCAAAGAGCACCTGCCAGTTGACCTGGTAGACGATATTCAAAACTGTATACACCGCAACGGTTTCGCCCATTGCACGTCCGAGGCCAAGCATTGCCCCACCAACGATTCCACCACGTCCAAATGGGAGGACTACTGCGCGAATCATTGAGAATCGAGTGGCACCCAGCGCGTATGCAGCTTGAATTCGATCGAGAGGTGTCTGCGAGAAAACCTCGCGTGAAATTGAAGTCGCAATCGGAATGATCATGATTGCAAGAACAAGACCTGCGATAAATGGCGAGCGCGTGAAGAATGGCGCTGGAACATCAAAGATTGGAATCCAACCCAAATACTTGTTAAGTAGCTTTGCCCAGTATTCAGCGCTCGGCATCAAGATTAAGAATCCCCACAGACCAAAGAGGATTGATGGGAAGGCAGCCATTAAATCGATGAGAGCAATAAGGAAACTTCTAATTTTTCGCCCAGCGTAGAACTCAAGGAAGAGCGCGCTAAAGACGGCGATTGGAACTCCGACTATGACAGCAACAGTTGCCGACAAGATCGTTCCCACCAACATCGCAGCCAGACCATAATCTTGCGAGACGATATTTGAGCTCTCGTCTTCGATCACATCCCAATTTGAATTGGTAATGAAGCCAAGACCTTCAACACGGATAACTCCGAAACCGCGGTAGGCAAGAAATGCAAAGATCAATCCGAGAATGATGAGAGATGACATTCCACCTGCAGTCACGATCACGCGGAAGATTTGATCGGAGAGGCGAGGCTTTGTTACTAACTCGCGTGGGGCCGGAACCTGGGTCATGCTCACGCGGGAATCTTGTCGGGTATCGAGGGAGATCGCGAGGATAGAAGGTGAACAGAAGGTGAACTCGTGCTGAATTCACGCTCATGAGCGCTAACCCCCTAAACTGCGCGACATGGCTACCGAGCTCCCCCATCTAATCTGGATCGATTGCGAGATGACGGGCCTCTCCCTTGAAAAGGATGTTCTCGTTGAGATCGCCGTCCTGGTTACCGATTCACAACTCAATGTCATCGGCAAAGGTATCGACCTGGTTATCAAGGCCACCCCTGAGCAGTTGGCCGATATGAATGATTTTGTCACCGAAATGCATACCGCCTCAGGGCTGATCACCGAGATTCCCAATGGCATCACTGTCGAGGCGGCAGAGGATGCGATCTTGACCTACCTGGCCAGCGCTGGAACTTTCGAAGGCAAATCTCCATTGGCAGGAAATTCAGTCAGCGTTGATCGCAACTTCATCGCCCGCGATATGCCGCGCTTGAATCAATACCTGCACTATCGCACCGTCGATGTCTCAAGTATCAAAGAGCTCGCCCGCCGCTGGTATCCAAAGCTCTACTTCGCAGCCCCAGCAAA
>WLGP01000076.1 GCA_009703165.1 Actinomycetota bacterium
TATGGATGCTGTCCCTGTCGCACTCGATGCTCTCGAACCGCTTCTTGATATTCCAGGGCTCTTTGTCTTTGGTTCAAATGATTACTACGCACCAAAGCCTAAGAATCCGCTGAAGTATCTGTTGCCAGATCACGGCGAGAGAATTCATGGCGAGGATCTTCCGTGGCCTGAACTAGATCTTGGTCTTCAGGCACGCGGATGGAAGAACCTCAACCATCACAGAGCAACCCTAACAATCAATGGAACAACGATTGAAGCTCGTGGCACCGATGATGCCCATCTTGAATTCGATGATTACTCTCTTGTCGCAGGTGCACCTGGTGATTGCGATATCGCTATCGGAGTAACGCACGCTCCATATCTGCGCATTCTTCAAGGAATGTCAGATGATGGCCTCGATGCGATCTTTGCCGGACACACTCATGGTGGACAGGTTCGTCTTCCTTGGATTGGTGGATCTCGCGCGCTGACAACAAATTGCGATCTACCTAATTGGCGTGCACGCGGGCTTACAAAATTTGGTGATGAGCCTTATCTCCATGTCTCTGCAGGAATGGGAACAAGTCCCTTTGCTCGCATTCGCGTAGCAAGTCCTCCAGAAGTTTCGCTAGTAACTCTTTTTTAAGAATTAAGATTGCAGAGAAGCGATATCGGCATCAACCATCAACTCAGCGAGTTCTTTCCAGTGAGTTGTAGCCTTCCAACCAAGTGCCTTTTCCGCCTTTGATGGATCGCCAATAAGTGCATCAACCTCTGTTGGACGGATGTACTTCTTATCTGTCTCAACATGGTCTTGCCAATTAAGTCCTGCGCGAGCAAAGGCGGCCTCTGCAAAGTCTTTTACTGTCGCACCAACACCTGTGGCGACAACATAATCGCTTGGCTTATCTTGCTGGAGCATCAGCCACATTGATTCGACATATTCCTTGGCATATCCCCAGTCGCGGACTGCATCAA
Organism: Actinomycetota bacterium; assembly: GCA_009703165.1. GTDB lineage: Bacteria > Actinomycetota > Actinomycetes > Nanopelagicales > Nanopelagicaceae > Planktophila. Next base: position 958 of record WLGP01000076.1, read on the forward strand.
GGTTTCCAAGGAAGAGGGTCTCTTGCTTGCCAGCTTTGATCGCTGCAACTGCGCGAGTAATTTTGCGAGTAACAAATGTTTCACCTCGACGAGGTGACTCGTGGTTAAAGAGAATGCCGTTTGTGGCATGCATTCCATAACCATCGCGGTAGTTGACTGTGCACCAGTAAGCCATCAATTTCGCTGCTGCATATGGTGACTGTGGTCTAAAGACTGAATTCTCATTCTGTGGCGGCGGAGTTGAGCCGAAGAGCTCTGACGTTGATGCCTGATAGAAACGAGTATCGATATCTGCGCTGCGGATTGCTTCAAGAAGACCGACCGCACCGACAGCATCAACCTGACCGGTGTATTGCGGCATGGTGAATGAGACCTGCACATGTGATTGTGCGCCAAGGTTGTAGACCTCAGTTGGCTTGATCTCGCGAATAAGGTTGGTTAGTCCTACGCCATCGATGAGATCGCCGTAGTGAAGGAAAAGCTTTGGATTCTTCTCATGTGGATCCTGGTAGATGTGATCGATACGTGAAGTATTAAAGGTGGATGAGCGGCGAATAAGGCCATGTACTTCATAACCCTTGGCAAGCAAGAACTCTGCAAGGTATGAGCCATCTTGTCCGGTAACACCGGTGATTAATGCGACTTTTCTACTCATCGACGTAACTCTCCCTTTGCTGCTGCGCTCTTGTACCAATCAATTGTTGATGCAATTCCATCACGAAGTGAAATCTTTGGTGCCCAACCTAGTGACTTCGCCTTAGAAACATCAAGGACCTTACGCGGAGTTCCATCAGGTTTTGATGAATCCCAGGCAATTTCTCCCTTAAAGCCGGCTAGCTCTGCCACAAGTTCTGCAAGTTCTTTGATGGTGAGGTCTTCACCTGTTCCGATATTGATATGTCCTGGCTCATCATACTTTTCACCAAGGTGTAGAACCGCTGCCGCTAAATCATCAACATGGAGAAATTCGCGCTTAGGTGAACCTGTCCCCCACAAGGTCTCTTTCGCTGCACCGTTTTCGGCAGCTTCGACGAAGCGGCGAATAAATGCTGGAAGAACATGTGAACCTTGTAGTTCAAAATTATCGAAAGGTCCGTAAAGATTTGTTGGCATCAGTGAGATCCACTTGCGGCCGTACTCTTTTCTAAAAGATTTAATCAATTCGATGCCGGCAATCTTTGCAACTGCGTATGCCGAGTTTGTCTCTTCAAGAGGACCTGTCAGCAAATACTCTTCTTTAATTGGTTGTGCACAATCGCGCGGGTAGATACATGAACTACCAAGGAAGATAAATTTCTCAACATTGGCAGCATGTGCTGCCTCCATGAGGTTGCTCTGAATTCTTACGTTATCGGCTAGAAATTCAACTGGATATGAATTGTTGGCGCCGATTCCGCCAACCTTTGCCGCTGCATCAATGACAAGAGTTGGCTTAACAGATGCGATGAAATCAAAGGTGGCGCTGCGATCTAGAAGGTCGACGACCTTGCGGCTGACCGGGGTGACTTCGTGGCCTGCGCCAACGTAGGCGCGGACGATGGCAGAGCCAGCAAGGCCTGTACCTCCAGCAACGACGATGGTCATGGAGGGCAGTCTATCCAGCCTTACTTTGTGAATTCGACAGCGAGCAATTCAGCGATTTGAGCAGTATTTAACGCTGCTCCCTTACGCAAATTATCGCCGCAGACGAAGAGATCCAATGACATTGGGTCATCGATGCTCTTACGCACTCGACCAACCCATGTTGGATCAGTTCCAACAACATCGGCTGGAGTTGGGAATTGATAATTCTCTGGATCGTCAACGAGCTTTACGCCAGCGGCATTTGCCAAAATATCTTGGGCAGCCTTACGTGAAGGCTCCTTAGCAAATGTTGCATGGACAGTTAATGAGTGAGTTGTAATGACTGGAACACGAACGCATGTCGCTGAAACCTTGAGATCAGGTAATCCAAGAATCTTTCGTGATTCATTACGCACCTTGAGTTCTTCAGATGAATATCCATCTTGCTTGAGTGAGCCAGCCCAAGGCACAACATTGAGGGCAAGCGGTGCTGGAAATGGACCAAGGTCCTTAACAATTGCGCGAACATCGCCTGCAACATCACCGGCATCCGTTCCTGCAACATCTTTAATCTGTTGGCGAAGCGCATCGATTCCTGCTTGTCCGGCACCAGATGCAGCTTGGTATGACGAGACAACAAGTTCTTTGAGTTCGTATTCGCGATGGAGAGCGCCCATTGCAACGATCATCGAAAGGGTTGTGCAATTTGGATTTGAGATGATTCCACGTGGACGGTTCTTAATATCTTGTGGGTTTACCTCAGGGACTACCAATGGAACATCGATATCCATACGGAAAGCACCAGAGTTATCGACAACGACTGCGCCACGAGATGCTGCAATTGGTGCCCACTCGGCGGAAACCTCATCTGGAACATCGAACATTGCAACATCGATTCCATCAAATGCCTCTGGTGAAAGTGCAACAACTGTTAACTCTTCACCACGACACATGAGCTTCTTACCTGCGCTACGTGCAGATGCAATTAAGCGAATCTCGCCCCAGACATCGGTGCGCTCAGAGAGAATGCCGAGCATGACGGTACCGACTGCGCCGGTTGCGCCAACAACTGCAAGAGAAGGTTTCTTTGTCATCGACCCGAACCTCCGTAAACAACTGCTTCGATCTGATCTGCATCTAGCTGGAAGGCAGTGTGGGCTGCCTTTGTTGCACGCTCTAGATCGGTCTCGCGAACGATAATTGAGATGCGAATTTCAGAGGTTGAAATCATTTCGATATTGACGCCGGCATCAGACATTGCCGCAAAGAATGTCGCTGTCACACCTGGGTTAGAACGCATTCCTGCGCCAACAAGTGAGAGCTTGCCGATTGTGTCATCGTAGAGAATTGAGGCAAAGCCAACTTCGCCCTGAATGCGCTGCAAGACTGCAGTGCCATTTGATCCTTCAGCCTTTGGCAAGGTAAATGAGATATCGGTAAGGCCAGTAGCGGCGGCAGAGACGTTCTGCACAATCATGTCGATATTGATATCGGCATCTGCAATCGCTTGGAAGATGCGCGCTGCAACACCTGTGCGGTCAGGAACGCCGACGATGGTGATCTTGGCTTCAGACTTGTCGTGTGCAACGCCTGAGATGATTGCTTGCTCCATGGTGCCTCCTTCAGGATGGTTTGCAACCACCCATGTTCCTTCGTTAGGTGAAAATGATGAACGGACGTGAATTGGTAAGTCGTAACGGCGTGCATACTCAACGCAACGCAGGTGAAGAACTTTTGCACCTGCCGCTGCAAGTTCGAGCATCTCTTCGTAGGTAACAGTCTTTAATTTGCGCGCTGCAGGAACGACGCGAGGATCTGCGCTAAAGACACCATCAACATCTGTATAGATTTCGCAGACATCTGCTTCAAGTGCTGCTGCGAGCGCAACCGCTGTTGTATCTGAACCACCGCGACCTAAAGTTGTGATGTCTTTTGTATCTTGAGAAATTCCTTGGAAACCCGCAACGATTGCGATTGCGCCTTCGCTGATCGCTTCTTGAATTCGTCCTGGTGTCACATCGATGATGCGCGCCTTGCCGTGAACAGAATCTGTAATCACGCCAGCTTGGCTGCCGGTAAATGAGCGAGCTTCAAAACCTAAATTGTTAATTGCCATTGCAAGAAGTGCCATCGAGATTCGCTCGCCGGCTGTCAGCAACATATCGAGTTCGCGACCTTGTGGGATCGGCGTGACTGCATTGGCTAGATCGATCAACTCATCGGTGGTATCGCCCATGGCGCTTACGACGACAACGACCTGATTGCCCGCCTTCTTGGTCGCAACAATGCGAGCGGCAACGCGCTTCATCCCCTCGGCATCTGCCACAGAAGATCCGCCATATTTCTGAACGATGAGTCCCATGTGGGTAAGTCTGAGGTATGGGTGGCTCTTGGGGCTACCCGAATTGCCGATATTTCACATTATGAGACGGTCAGCATCTCACTATGTAGGAAATCTATCCTTCTACGTTTCGACGCCCCTCAAAGGCGCGACCAAGCGTGACTTCATCTGCATATTCAAGATCTCCGCCTACAGGCAATCCACTGGCAAGGCGCGAGACGTTAAGGCCCATCGGCTTAATCAAGCGGGCGAGGTAGGTAGCTGTCGCTTCGCCCTCGAGGTTGGGATCTGTCGCCAAGATGACTTCGGTGATCTTTGAATCTGAAAGTCGAGTCATCAATTCACGGATACGAAGTTGATCCGGGCCGATGCCATCGATCGGACTGATCGCGCCACCGAGCACGTGA
>WLGP01000077.1 GCA_009703165.1 Actinomycetota bacterium
AACACGTACCGAATTCGGTAAGGGTGCTTCACGTCGTGCACGCGTTGCAGGACTTGTCCCAGCAGTTATCTACGGCCACGGTGAGAAGCCACTTCACATCACATTGCCAGCTAAGGCACTCGGCGTAGCTCTCAAAGAGTCAAACGTTCTTCTTAACATCGAAATCGATGGAAAGGTTGAACTCACACTTCCAAAGTCAGTAGTTCGCCACCCACTCAAGCAGATCCTTGAGCACGTTGACCTCGTACTTGTTCGTCGCGGCGAGAAGGTAACTGTTGACGTTCCAGTTCACACCGAAGGTAAGCACGATCCAGATGGAATCCTCGAGCACGTCAACCACACAATTGAGGTTGAGGCAGAGGCAACATCTATCCCTAACTTCCTTACACTCAGCATCGAAGGCATGGCAGCTGGTACATCTAAGTACGCATCTGATATCGCTCTTCCTGCAGGTACAACACTTGTCAGCGATCCAAAGACAATCGTTGTTCACCTCTCTGACCGCTCAACTGCAGCAGCTGTAGAAGAGACTGCAGCACCAGCAGCAGATGCCGCGGCACCTGCAGCAGATGCTGATAAGAAGGACGCATAACCCGTACCCTTTCTCATTATGACGTGGTTGGTAGTGGGCCTGGGTAATCCAGGCGATCAATACGCTGCCACCCGTCATAATGTGGGTCAGATGGTGATTGACCATCTTGTTAAACGCCACAATGTAAAACTTGCAAGTCATAAATCCCGCACACATATTGCCGCCTACAAATTAGGCGTTGGCATCGATGCGCATCCGATCATTCTCGCTAAATCACATAGCTATATGAATGAGACCGGCGGGCCGATTAAAGCGTTGGCTAACTTTTACTCAGTTGAACCAGCAAAGATCATCGTCTTACATGACGAGTTAGATATTGGTTATGCAGTCATTCGCAGCAAATTAGGTGGCGGAGATAATGGCCACAATGGTTTGAAATCAATGACCTCAGCCTTTGGTACCCCTGATTACTATCGCATTCGTTTAGGTATTGGCCGCCCAATGGGGCAACAGGATCCAGCTGACTTTGTCTTGAAGCAGTTTAGTAAAGAAGAGAAGAAAGACCTTGATGAATTTATCGATCGAGGTAGCGATGTTGTCGAGTGCCTGATTGAAAAAGGGCTCGAATTCACCCAATCTAAATTTAATTCGTAGATCAGCCTGTATTTCGTAGGCCTGCAGCAACACCGTTAATCGTCAGCAAGAGCGCACGAATCAGCGTTGGATCTGCTTCTTGCCCCTCAGAGCGCACGCGCTGCAAGAGATTTACCTGCAAGAGATGCAGTGGTGAGAGATAGGCATCGCGCACCTGCAAGGTGCGAGCAAGGACTGGTTGTTCGCTAAGCAGCGCATCCTTCTTGGTAAGAAGCAAAATCTCAGCAACCGTTAACTCAAATTCAGCGGTGATCTCATCAAGGAAGTGGCGAAGTTCTTGCGGAACAAGTGTTTCAACATATCTGCGCGCTGTCGCCAAATCTGTCTTAGCAAGGGTCATCTCAACGTTACTGATGAAGGTGTGGAAGAAGTGCCAATCCTTGAGCATTGCGCTCATGACCTCGCTCTTGCCAGCCTCGCGCGCTGCCTTTAAACCAGATCCAACACCGAACCAGCCCGGAACAATCTGGCGAGATTGAGTCCAACCAAATACCCAAGGGATTGCGCGCAGTGAACCAAGTCCAGTTGAAGCATCTGGGCGCCGTGATGGACGTGAACCTAAGAAGAGATTTCCAAGTTGTTCTACTGGAGTAGATGCGTAGAAATACGCAGGAAGATCTGGATGATCAATTAACTTTCGGTACTGAGCAAAAGAAGCGTCTGAGATCAGATCCATGCAGGTATTCCAGCGATCGAGCTCTTCTTCACTTTGACGTGGTGCGCGGTTAAGAACTGTGGCCTCAAGGGAAGCCGCAAGTGTTAACTCAACATTTTCGCGAGCAAGGGCTGGCAGCGAATACTTATCGCTAATAACTTCACCTTGTTCAGTAACTTTAATTTCACCGTCGATAGAGCCCCAAGGCAGCGCAACAAGAGCCTCATACGTTGGCCCGCCACCGCGACCTACAGAGCCACCGCGACCATGGAATAGGCGAAGGCGAACGCCGTACTTCTTTGCAATATCGCGCAGTTGACGCTGTGCTCGGTGGATCTCCCACTGGCTTGTAGCAATACCTGCATCTTTATTCGAATCTGAATATCCAAGCATTACCTCTTGGATATCTCCTCGAAGTTCTACGACTTTTCTATATGTGGGGTTGGAGAGTAGCTTCTCTAGAATTTCGCCAGCTGCGCGAAGTTCAGCGACAGTTTCAAGAAGCGGTGCAAAACCAATCTTGGCAACGCCGGCATTGATATCAACGAGCCCGGCAAGTTTTCCTAGGACAGTTGATGCAATCAGATCATCTGCCCCCTTTGTCATAGAGACGATGTAGGTCTCGATGATCTCTGGACCGAAATCTGCAATGAGTTCGTTGATGGCAACGAAGGTATTGAAGGTCTTTGCATCATTGCCGGTAAGGGCAGCAGTTGAAAGATCTGTCGAACTTGCAAGAATTTCAGTCAACGTAACAAAACGCTTGTCATGGCTCTGTTGGCCATATGTGCCACCGATAATCGCAGCAAGTGCGCTGTGGTGGGCATCTGAATGCTCACGGACATCAAGGGTTGCATGTGTAATTCCAAAGGCTGCCACCGAGCGAATTGTGCGCTCAAGCAGGCCAGTTGCGATCAACTCACCGCGATGGGCAAAGAGTGAATCACGCATCAACGTTAGATCTGCAAGGAGTTCAGATGTGTCTTTGTAATCGCGATGTGGAACATGGGCAGTTCCCTTTGCATGGCGTTCGCGAGTCATTGCTAGGCGATGCACGATTGCAGTTGCCTTGAGGCGGTATGGCTCTTGAGCATTAAGGCGACGAAAACGCGCTTCAAATTCTGGGATGTGCTTGAGATCTTCCTCAACCGACGCGGAAAGTTCTGGAGTTGCACCGATGATGCGGGTAGATACAGAGAGCATCTGACGGAGTTGATCCATTGCTGCAATCGTTGTGCGGATTGCATGGCCTACTTGAAGAACTACAGCGGCCTTTGTTACCTCTGGAGTGATATTTGGATTTCCATCACGATCGCCACCAATCCATGTACCAAAGGTAAGTGGACGTGCGGTGACGGGTAGATCAACCCCGATGCGCTTGAGCTCATGGGCAAATTCATTCAAGACTTCTGGAACTGTGGTGCGCGCTAAATCATCGAGGTAGTACAAAGCATTCATCGCCTCATCGAGCGGCTCTGGGCGATCAACGCGCAGCTCATCTGTCTGCCACAGTAGATCAACAATTTCAGCAAGTGATTGTGAATTCGTCACACTCTTTGGCAGATCCAACAAACGAGAGATTTCACCAAGTTTATTAAGAATTGAACGACGTGCCGCCTCAGTAGGGTGTGCGGTAAAGACTGGGCGGACATTAAGTTCGCTAATCCACTGTTCAAGATCTTCTTGTGTGAATTGGTGGCCTGGTGTCTGTGCCTTCTGCGCAGCGCTGATCTTGTCAACTGCCCGTGAAATCCACGATCCACGTTCTTCGCGTGCTGATGCAATGATGCGCACACGGTTTACTTGTTCGGCAACATTTGCAAGATGGAAGTAGGTGCTAAATGCGCGTACCAATTGAATTGAATCTTCAACTGATAGATCTTTAAGAACTTCACTGCCGCTACCTTCGCGGACTGCTTTGCGAACACTTTCAACAAGATCAAGGAGATCTTGCCCTTCTTGGCGAACAAGAGTCTGACCCAGGAGATCTCCTAAGCGGCGCACATCTGCGCGCAGAGCCTCATCCTGAAATGTCATGCGCATATTCTCGCAGGCAATCCTGACTTCGCACACACCGTAGACTTTGCATATAGCCCCCTGGTCTTGACCAAGCGGGGCCAGTTGCCATTGGGGGAGTGTGATGCGCGGATTAGTCTCAGTAATCGAGACCAACTCATCAGTAGTCGATGCTCTCAACGATGCTGCCAAAGTTATTGCACCAAGTCCTGCCTATCCATTTCTCCTTGCAGCGCGCGCTAAATCTCACCCGCTGCTGATCATTACAAGTTCTTCACGATCTGCAGAAGATCTTGCACATGAAATTGGCGAACTACATCCACGAGTTCTGGAATTTCCTGCATGGGAAACGCTGCCGCACGAGCGCTTAAGTCCCCGCAGTGACACTGTGGCTCGTCGCATCGCAACTTTGCACGATCTCAATACCGCAAGCAAAGATTTCCCAGTTGTGATCACACCAGTACGCGGTGCAATCCATAGATTTATCGCAGCAATTTCAGAACTTCCGCTGCGCACCTTAGAGATTGGCCAAGAAGTATCTCTGACCGATCTTGTTGAGCACTTAACGCTTAACGCATATTCCCGTACCGACCTGGTTGAAAAACGCGGCGAGTTTGCAGTGCGCGGTGGCATCATTGATGTCTTCTTCCCACTAGCGATACATCCAGTACGTATTGAATTCTTTGGCGATGAGATCGAAGAGATGAAGTACTTTGATGTAGCCGATCAACGTACCCAGTTACCGGTTACCGGAAAGATTGAAATTCTCCCTTGCCGTGAATTCATTCTAACGCCTGACGTTCAAGAGCAGGCTCGCGCGCTGCAGGGTAAGTACCCATCGGCTTCAGAGATCCTAGGTAAGATTGCAGAAGGAATTTCATGCGATGGTATGGAATCTCTTATTCCGATGTTGGTCCAAGAGTTAACGACAATCACCGAGCAGATGCCGGCAAATACCGAAGTGATCTTTATCGATGACGAACGAATTAAGTCACGTAGCGCCGATCTCATCGCCACAAATGATGAGTTCTTCCACGCTGCCTGGTCGAGTGCGGCAATTGGCGGCACATCACCATTGCCAGTTGATGCAACTACCTATCTTGATTGGGATCAACTGCATGAGGTCATCGCTGCATCGGGTCTCACCGTTCGGTCATTGAACGCCTTTGGAAGCGATCTAGATACCAGCGCCACCTTCTTAGATTTCACAGCAATTGATCCGATGCGCGGAGATAGCGATCGTGCGATTGAGCTGCTGCGCCAAGGGCTTGATGCTCATCAGAGCGTGGTTTTCTCCGCATCTGGCCACGGAATGATGGAGCGCTATGCCGGCATATTCCGCGCTGCAGATCTACCCGTGCACCTAGTTGAAACACTCCATGCCGCACCAACCAAGGGTCTTATC
>WLGP01000078.1 GCA_009703165.1 Actinomycetota bacterium
CTCGACAGAGCCAGACGCCAATTCAGAATCCCCTATGACGATTGCATATGCGCTACCTGACTTATCTGCAGCCTTCATCGCTCCCTTAAGGGCGCGATCACCGAAGGCAATCTCAACGCGAAGACCACGCTGGCGAAGAGAGTGCGCGATCGAAAGAGCTTCGACCTTGGCTGTCTGACCCAGCGGAATGATGAAGAGATCGCTAGCAAATTGATTCTCTGCCAGGACCCCTTCAGCCTCAGCGGCAAGAAGAATGCGATCGACTCCTAGACCAAAACCGATTCCAGATAGCGATTGACCGCCGAGAGTCTCCATCAATCCGTCGTAGCGCCCACCGCCGCCTATTCCTGATTGTGCCCCGAGATCTTCATGGATGAATTCAAAAGTTGTTCCGGTGTAGTAATCAAGGCCGCGGACCATGCGCGGATTAACGGTGTAATTGATTCCAAGTGCATCCAGATAACTACGAACCTGATCGAAATTCTCCTTCGATTCGGCAGAGAGGTAATCCATAAGCAATGGGGCGCCAGCCATCTTGGCTTGAATCTCCTCGCGCTTATCATCAAATAATCGCAGCGGATTAATCTCAGCACGTGCTGCTGTCGCCTCATCGAGATTGAGGGTCTTCAAGAAGGCAACCAAATCAACTTTATGTGCAGCTCTAGATTGGGAATCCCCGAGTGAAGTAATCTCAAGACGATACTTCTTCAGGCCAATATTTTTAAAGGCGGTATCTGCTAACGCAATAACCTCTGCATCGATTGCTGGGTCATCTAATCCAATTGATTCAACGCCTACTTGGTAGAACTGACGGTAACGACCGGCCTGTGGGCGTTCTGCGCGGAAGAAGGCGCCAGAGTAAAAGACTTTGACTGGAAGTTGTCCACGATCGAGTGAGTGCTCGATGACAGAGCGCATGACACCTGCAGTTCCTTCTGGACGCAGTGTGATCGATCGACCGCCGCGATCTTCAAAGGTATACATCTCTTTACTTACTACATCTGTAGATTCGCCAACGCCTCGAGAGAAGAGATTGGTATCTTCAAAGACTGGAAGTTCCATCAATTGATACCCGGCGGCTTTGGCCGGTGCGATTAAGTTATCGCGGACCCACTCAAAGCTGGCAGATCGAGGTGGAACATACTCACTGACACCCTTGGGTGCGATAATCTGTTCACGCTTCATGTGCGCAATTCTTTCAGATATGGATTCGTTCTGCGCTCATATTCAATTGTCGTGTCCGGACCATGCCCCGGTAGCACTCGTAGGTGATCGCCCAGGGGCGCAATCTTGGTAGCCAGAGTCTTCTTCATCGCATCCTGCGATCCGCTAGGTAGATCAGTTCTACCAATCGAACCGGCGAAGAGAACATCACCACTGAGTAAAATCTCGTCATTAATCATAAAGATCAATGAACCAGCAGTATGACCTGGAGCGTGAATTGCGGTGATATCTAGACCAACTGCTTCGAACTTTTCATTGTTGCGAAGTTCCAGAACCTGTTGTGGTTCATTCCATGTCACACCGCTGAGTGAATCAATAAATTCTCGACCATGGACTAGTTCAGGATGTAGAAGTGCTCGTCGATCTTCGCTATGAATATATGCAGGAATGCCATAACCATCGGCTAGTGGGATGACAGAGAATGTGTGATCGAGATGGCCGTGGGTCAGCAGAACAGCGACAGGTTTAAGCCCTTCCTCTTCAATGATCATCTCAATCTCGGCGCTGATATCTGGCATTCCTGGATCGACGATGATGCACTCCGAGCCCTTTTCGGCTGCGATCACCCAACAATTCGTTGCATACATAGGCGCAGGGTGGACTCTGATCAGCATGGCAACTCCATCACCCTCGAATCCACGCTCAATTTTTGAGGCGGTAGTAAGACAGGGTACCTTTGACCTCCCATCAATACCTGCATTAACTACCCGAATTAACGAAGGCCACATGGCCGACGCGCTGAAAGGAATACTCATGACCGAACAGAATCCACTTCCATCACAGGTTGCTCCGCAAGTAAGTGCAGCATCTGCACTCATTGGAGATCCTTCACAGTTCGGTCGAGTTGCAGAAGATGGCACCGTTTATGTCCGCACCTCATCCGGTGAGAAGGCTGTCGGTTCATATCCCGGAAAGAGCGCTGAAGAAGCACTCGCATATTTCGTCCGTAAATTTGAAGCTCTCGCTTCCGAAGTAGCACTGACAGCAGCGCGCATTACATCAGGTGCGATGGTTCCAGATGATGCTTATGAGGCGGTTAAGAAGTTGCGCCAGCAAGTTCGCGAACTCAATGGTGTGGGCGATCTCGATGCACTTGCTGCATCTGTTGAGCAGATTGAACCACTCATCGAAGGTCACCGCGAAAAGTTTGAAGCCAAGAAAGAGGCTGAGGCTGCAGCAAAGGCTGCTCGCCGTGAACAAGTACTTGTTGAGAAAGAGAAGATTGTCGCTGAGGCAGAATCTCTCGCGCTATCTGAGAGCTGGAAGGCAACTGGAGAACGTCTCAAGACTCTCCTTGATGAATGGAAGAGCGCACCTCGCCTAGATAAGAAGACCGATGGCGATCTCTGGAAGCGTTTTTCTGCCTCACGAAACAAATTTGATAAGCGTCGCCGTACGCACTTTGCATCTCTTGAAGCAACGGCCACTGTGGTCTCTGCTGCCAAGATTGCAATTGTTGAAGAGGCGGAGAAGTTATCCAAGTCAACTGATTGGGTTGCAACGGCCCGCCGCTTCAAGGCGCTCATGGATTCATGGAAGGCCGCCGGACGCGGAAAGCCGAAAGATGATGCCAAGCTCTGGGCGCGATTTAAGGTCGCACAGGATTCATTCTTCGCGGCAAAGAATGCCGACCTAGAAAAGCGTGAAGTCTCAATGGGTGCAAACCTTGAAAAGCGCGAAGCGCTACTACCTAAGATTGAAGCTCTCGTGCCATTTACCGATGTGAAGGCTGCAAAGAACGAATTCCGTGAATTGATGCGCGAGTGGGAGAAGATCGGCATTACTCCTCGCGATAAGAGAGCGGCTATGGATGCTCGCGTTCACGCTGTAGAGAGCGCGATCAAGGAAGCCGAAGCCGAGCTTTGGCGTAAGAGCGATCCCGCTGCAAAGGCACGTGCTACCGATGTAGTTGCTCAACTCTCATCTGCAATTGAGAACTACGAAGCAACTGCTGCAAAGGCGAAGGCTGCTGGAAATGAGAAGAAGGCTAAGGAAGCCCTCGAATCTGCAGAAGCTCGAAAGGTTTGGCTCGCTGAAGCTCAGAAGAACCTGGCTGAATTTAGCTAACTGCTAATTTCGATAGACGTCATAGACGCCTTCAACGCTGCGCACTGCAGCCAATACTGAATCCAAGTGGGTGGCATCTGCCATCTCAAAGGTGAATTTAGATATCGCAACGCGATCTTTGGATGTACTCACCGAAGCGCTCAAGATATTTACATGCTGCTCTGAAAGAGCACGAGTCACATCTGCAAGTAAGCGCGCTCGATCTAGCGCTTCGACTTGAATATTTACCAAGAAGAGCGAGCCGGCACCTGCCAACCAACGCACCTTGACGATTCGCTCGGATTGATTGATGCGTAGATCATCGCTATTGACGCAATCGCTACGGTGGACTGATACGCCGCTGCCCTTTGTAATAAAGCCAAGGATCTCATCGCCTGGAACAGGCGTGCAGCATCGAGCAAGTTTGACGAGAACATCTCCCACGCCTTCGACCTCAACTGCAGTACTTGAGCGGCGAGTGGTTGGCACTCCTGTTGGAATGTACTCAATCGTTGCTTCCGGATGTGAATCTTCAACGCCAATTGCTGAAACAAGTTTTTCAATAATGGATGCTGCAGAGACATGCCCGTCACCGACGGCGCTATAGAGCGCATCGATATCTGGATACCTTAAGTCATGAGCAAGTTCTAAGAGTGCATGGCCGGCAAAGATTTTCTGTAGCGGAAGACCTGCCTTACGCATCTGACGCGCAATAGATTCGCGACCAGCATCGATCGCCTCTTCGCGTCGCTCCTTTGAGAACCACGCCTTGATCTTTGATCTGGCGCGAGGGCTCTTAACGAAGTTGAGCCAATCACGACTTGGACTTGCTGTCAGAGATTTGTTGGTAACGACTTCAACGACATCACCATTGGCAAGCTTTGTCTCAAGTGGAACAAGTCGCCCATTGACCTTTGCACCAGCACAACGATTGCCAACATCTGTGTGTACTGAATATGCGAAGTCCACGGGAGTTGATCCACCAGGGAGTGCAATCACACTCCCCTTCGGTGTAAAGACGAAGACTTCAGGGCTTCCTAGATCAAAGCGGAGAGCTTCTAAAAATTCTGAAGGATCTTCAGTCTCCTTCTGCCATTCATGGAGTTGCTTCAGCCAGATCATCTCCGGGGTGTTCGGCTGTGATTCTGAACCTTGTTTGTATTTCCAATGCGCTGCAATACCGAATTCAGCACGTGAGTGCATCTCATATGTGCGAATCTGAATCTCAACAGCTTTGCCGCTCGGACCGATTACCGTTGTATGAAGTGATTGATAGAGATTGAACTTTGGCATAGCGATGTAATCTTTGAAGCGACCAGGTACCGGACTCCAGCGAGCGTGGATCGATCCGAGTACGGCATAGCAATCACGGACATCATTGACCAGTACACGGATGCCAACAAGATCATAGATATCGTTAAAGTCACGGCCACGAACAACCATCTTTTGGTAGACGCTAAAGAAGTGCTTCTGTCTTCCTGTAACCGTCGCTTCAATGGAATCATTAGCTAGATCTGATTTAACCGATTCAATGACCTCTTGAGTAAGTGCTTGTCTGGCAGGGCTACGTTCTGCAACCAGTCGAGAGATCTCGGCAAACTTCTTTGGCTCCAACACTTCAAAGCTGAGATCTTCTAGCTCCCACTTGAGCGCATTCATTCCTAGACGATGAGCAAGAGGGGCGTAGATATCGAGAGTCTCGCGCGCTTTACGTAGTGCGCTCTCCCCCGATACGAATTTCCAGGTACGCGCGTTATGTAGACGATCTGCCAATTTGATGACAAGTACTCGAATATCGCGCGACATCGCAATCACCATCTTGCGGACAGTTTCAGCCTCTGCCGTTGGTCCGTAGGTCAACTTATCTAGCTTGGTAACGCCATCGACTAGGGATGCGATCTGATCACCAAAATCACTTCGCAATTGATCGAGTGAATACGGAGTATCTTCAACTGTGTCATGCA
>WLGP01000079.1 GCA_009703165.1 Actinomycetota bacterium
ACAGTGGTACCAGGAGCAAGGTGAGCACCTAGTCGAACGCGATCAGCATCTGCAATTCGTACCCCTGATGGAATTACATAATCAACCATGCGCGGGAATTTATCGACACTAAAGATCGTGACATGTCCATTGCGTGCACGTAAGGCGGCGCGAACTTCTTCAAAACCTTCGACGGCACATGGTCCAGCAGAGGTCCAGACAACATTTGTAAGAAGACCAAAGATTCCATCGAGTGAGAGACCGTGCGGTCTAACCAAGCGATGAGAGAGAAGATGCAGACGCAAATATGCATCTGTTGCATCTTGTGGGGCCTGCGCCAAATCAATCTCGATTGAAACTACTGCGCGCGTTACCTTTCGCAGATCATCGCTACCGACAGCATCGAGCAAAGCTTGTGATGGATCACCTTGGAGCGCACCTAGGGCCGGCGTCGGAAACCAGACATCAAGCACCGTTGTGCCAGAGAGAGTGGCAATTCCGTGGCCATGGGCAAGATTTGATTGAGACGACATGTGCTCACAATATCGCCTATCCTTAATTTCATGGTGAGCAATCCAAGAAACACACTCTCAATACGCGTTGAGTGCAACGCACCGGTCGAAAAAGTATGGGGCGAGATCGCGGATTGGAGCGGCCAAGGTAAGTGGATGCTCTCTACGCGAGTGTGGTTGACCTCTGAGATCAGCGAAGGTGTTGGTACATCAATTGCCGCCTTCACTGGTCCGGCTCATCGCATCTATCCAAAGTTTGCACGTTTTGGACTTCTCGACACAATGACGGTGACCAAGTGGGAGCCCCCATTTCGTTGCGATGTTATCCATACAGGAAAAATTCTTAAGGGAACCGGCACTTTTCGTTTAGAGCCAACCGGCGCCAACTCCTGCACTTTTTATTGGAGTGAAACAATTGATATTCACCGCGCGCTCTTTCTCTTAGGGGCGCCCTTCTTATGGGTCGGCGTTCGCATTTCCCTGGCACGATTTCGCCGACTCGTTGCCAATTAATCGCGCATAGTTCGCCGACTCGTCGGCGACTAATTGTGCCTAGAAGGTGAGATAGCCAACCAGCGCTTATCGAGAACGGGTAACCTCGTCCTATGGCTGCGCCGAAAACCTTGGCAGAAGTGCTTGAAGCACTTCCGGAGGAGGAGCGCATCATCTTGACCCTGTCCTATCTGCGCCAAATGAGCCCATCTGAGATTGCCACCCTGCTTCATGTGCCAGAAAAGTCAGTTGAGGCGGTAATCGCCTCAGGAAAAGCCAGACTTACCGCGCAGTTGGGGCTCTAATTCACTGCAGTGGCCCATACCGATTTCATGTATCGGCCAAATGTGCGAGATACTTACTCCCTTACCCGCCCGCTCTAAAGGAGTCTCATCATGGCAGCTATGAAACCACGCACTGGTGATGGTCCAATGGAAGTAACTAAGGAAGCTCGTTCACTCGTGATGCGCATTCCTCTCGAAGGTGGCGGACGCCTCGTTGTTGAACTCAACCCAACAGAGGCAAATAATCTCAGCGCAGCCCTAGAAGCTGCCGTTGCACTCATCAAGAAGTAAATTCTATTCTCGGCTCGCACTCATTGCTCTCTATGAAAATAAGCGCACTCAATCCAGATCTTGACTCAGTCGTCACCTCTGACGTCATTGTCATTAGTTATATCGTTTTGCAATCTGAAGATGGCACAGGCAGTGAGATTATCTTCAACGCCCATCCTGCATTGGTAAAGAAGTTAGAGAAATTCTTTAGCGTTGAACTCAGAGATGAACTCTCCTTCTTCTCTCCCACAGGTAAGGCGGGGGAGATCAATGAGATTCCAGTAAGCGCCGAAGATAGTCCAGTCGAAAAAATGATTCTTCTCGGCGTTGGAGATCAATCGCTAGCCTCATTTAGAAGTGCCGGCGCAGCCCTTGGTCGTAAAGTGCGAGGTGCGGGAAAGAATTTCGCAACACTTGCCCCGACTAAGCGCGACGAGATTATCGCCTTTGCCAGCTCTGCAATCTTGGGTGAGTACACCTGGAACCAGAAGAGCACACCAAAGCCTTCGCCATCTGAGATTGAGATCGTCACCGCAGATGCCTCACCAGTTGATCACGCCCGCATCATCGCCGACTCAGTCTGTCGCGCTCGCGATCTGATTCATACGCCTGCAAATATCAAGACCCCACTATGGATGGCTACACAGGCGCGCACAATCGCCTCAGAATATGGTCTTGATATCAGCGTTCTCTCCGGGACAGGACTTAAAGATTTTGGTGGGTTACGTGCGGTTGGAAATTCATCCCCGAATCCTGGTCCGCGCTTTATCCATCTGACGTACACACCTAAAGGTGGAAAGAACTCCTCACGAATTCCTCACGTAGTCATTATCGGAAAAGGCATTACCTTCGATACTGGTGGAATCTCACTCAAGCGCCCATACGACACCATGATGGCGATGAAGAGCGATATGGCAGGAGCAGCTGCAGCTCTTGCAACAATCAGTGCTCTTCCTCAGCTCGGTGCACAAGTCAAGGTGAGCGTTCTGATGATGTGTGCTGAAAATGCACTCTCAGGCACATCACAACGCCCAAGTGATGTCATCAAGCATTACGGTGGAAAGACTGTAGAAGTAATCAATACAGATGCTGAAGGAAGACTTGTTCTTGCCGATGGCTTGGCATATGCAGATATCAATTTAAATCCTGATTACGTCATTGATATTGCAACACTCACTGGTGCTGCGACTTTGGGGCTTGGTCGTCAATATGCAGCGATGTATACAAGAAATGCTCACCTTGCTCGCACTTTGGCAGAGATCGGAGAGCGCACCGGCGATCGCGTCTGGCATATGCCGCTTATCGATGATTACACCGATGGGCTTGAGAGCGATATTGCAGACTTTAATCACACCGCCGACAAGGGCCACTATGGAGCAGGTTCTGTGACAGCAGCTCTCTTCCTTGAGCAATTTGCTGGCGATCGCCAGTGGATTCACCTCGATATTGCAGGAACAGCCCGCAGTGAGGTTGATGCAGGAGAAAATCCTAAAGGCGGCACTGGTTTCGGCGTGCGTTTGCTCGTGGAGTGGCTAACATCCCTCTCATGATCAATCAGATTGACCCCCACTCATACGCTGAAAGTTTTATTGGCGAGAGTGTTGATAAGGCACAGGCTCGAGCTCGTGGCAGCGAAGTCGGTGCAGTCGATGTAACGCCTGGAGTTGGTGCCTATCTTCGCCATCTTGCTCATATCGTCGATGCACAATCTGTTGTCGAAATTGGAACTGGTTCAGGAGTCGGCGCACTCTGGGTTTTAGAGGGCATGCTGCCAAGTGGAACGCTGACTTCAATCGATGGCGAACAAGAACATTCTGCAATTGCAAAGATCGCTCTACAAGATGCGCAGATCGCACAATCTCGATATCGCTTGATCACCAACCCTGCGATCGAGGTAATGACCAAATTGGCAGATCGCGCCTATGACTTAGTGATCTTTCGAGATAATGCCGAAGATCTCCAGGATGCAATTATTGAGGCGCATCGAATTTTACGTAGCGGGGGAGTCTTCGTTATCGATAACTTCTTCGGTGGTGCAAAGGTCAACGATCCAGCCCAGCGCGATCCAAAGACGATTGCGCTGCGCGATGCTGGGAAATTACTTAAAGGCGAGACCGACAAGTGGGTGACTTCACTGATTCCCGTTGGCGACGGTTTGTTACTTGCCACCAAGTTGTAGAAAGATATCTCCATGACAGAGTCTTCTCCACAGCAACCCATGGGAACCGGGCCTTGGTGGGTTCCATCGTCAAAACATGGCAAGGCAACCTTTGTTACTCGATCAAATGCACTTCTCATGGCAGCAATCGCAGGACTTGTCGGAGCAATATTTGGTGCAAGTTCAAGTGGATCACTCTTTGGCTACGATATTAAGTTAACTTCAGTTAACTCTTCAATTGAACGTCCACCTGGGTCGGTTGCAGATATAGCCCAGCGCGTTCTCCCATCTGTTGTATCTATTTCGGCGCGGAGTTCTAATGGCGGTGGAACCGGAACTGGTTTTGTGATCGATAGCAACGGATATATTTTGACAAATAATCACGTCATCTCCGATGCTGCAGTAGATGGTGGAGAGATTGAGGTCCAACTCAATGATGGCACCACATTGCAGGCATCAATTGTGGGACGAGATTCTTCATATGACCTAGCAGTTCTCAAAGTCAGTCGCACAGGACTTACGGCGCTGACATTTGGAAATAGCGACCAAGTTGCCGTCGGTGATTCAGTGATTGCAATCGGTTCGCCCCTTGGCCTGAGTGGAACTGTCACTCTTGGAATTGTCAGCGCAAAAGATCGCGCTGTAACAGCCGGTGAATCTCAAGGAGATAGCTCTTTCATCAATGCGATTCAAACTGATGCAGCGATCAACCCTGGCAACTCGGGAGGTCCGCTCGTTAATTCTGCAGGTGCTGTTATCGGAGTCAACTCTGCAATCGCAACGCTTGGTTCATCGGCGCTCTCTTCGCAGACCGGATCAATTGGACTTGGCTTTGCAATTCCAATTAATCAGGCGCGAAAGACTGCCGAGCAGTTGATTAAGAATGGAAAGGCCACCTATCCAGTCATCGGCGTCTCTGTCGATATGCAGTATGCAGGCGATGGCGCAAAGGTTGCCGATACCTCGAATGCAATTCTTCCTGGTGGGCCCGCTTCAAAGGCAGGTCTTCGCGCAGGCGATCTCATTACCTCCTTCGATGGACGCACCATTACAACTCCAGAAGAGTTGATTGTCGCAATCCGTTCTAAAAATGTTGGCGATCGAGTCGAGATCGAGTACATTCGATCTGGTAAGACCTTCACAACATCTCTCACATTGACTGCAGGTAAATAATGGTTGATTTTGGCTTCGGCGAAGTTATCGGCTTAGTGATCCTTGCCCTCATTCTCGTTGGGCCAGAACGTATGCCACGCGTCTCTTCTGATCTTGCAAAGATGATCAAGAAGGTTCGCGCCATGACAAATACCGCAACCGCTGAGATTCGCGACAACCTAGGACCTGGCTTTGAAGATCTCAAGCCAGCAGACCTCAACCCAAAGACATTTATCAAGCGCCATGTTGCATCAGTCCTTGATGATGAAGATTCCAACGATCGAAATAAAAAGCGTAGCGGCCAACCTGCCTTCTCACCGAGGATCGATCCAGACCTTTTATGACACTTATTGAAAAGATCAATGCTGCCCTTGCGACAGTTCAAGA
>WLGP01000008.1 GCA_009703165.1 Actinomycetota bacterium
AGTAGTCCGCTGTATTCGGCTACGTTATTGGTGGCAACGCCGATCACATCAAAGAGTTCGGCAACGATCTTTCCATTTTCGCTGACAACTGCGCCGTATCCTGCTGGCCCTGGATTTCCTCGTGAACCACCATCTGCAGTGAGTTTAATTGTGCGTGCCATTTTCTACAGTCCACGCACCAAGATGCAGCGACATTCCTCGCAGCGAACTACTTCATCTTCTGCAAGGCCGGCAATACGTTGTAGCTCAATAGTGTTAATCGCCAAGTTGCAGCCTTTGCACTGGTTGCCAACAAGTGCTGCAGCTCCAGTGCCGTTATTGGCTAGGCGAATCTTTTCGTAGAGAGCCAGTAGTTCAGGGCTAACTGATGAAACAACTGATGCGCGATCGGCAACATTTGCCTCTAGGTCGGCGTTGATTACTGCAAGGGCGTTGGCCTTCTTAATCTCAAGTTCTGTAATCTCATTGCCAAGTACGCGCTCTTGCTCGGCTAGCTCAGTAATGCGCTCCTTAAGTCCGTCGATGCGCATCATGATCTCGAGCTCAATCTCTTCAAGTTCTGCGCGACGGGCATTGAGAGATACCAGTTCGTGTTGAAGTTGTTCTAGCTCTTTTGGAGATGCAGTCCCTGATCCTAAACGTGCCTCATCGCGATTGATGCGGGTGACTATCTGTTCAACATCGCCTTCAGCGCGTGCCAATTCTCGCTTCACATCGCTGGTTTCGGTCTCTGCTGCAATTCGTAGATCGCGAGCGTTATGAGATTTGATAGTAAGAGATGCAATCGCTGCAATCTCAGGAAGATTTGCAGCCTTATTGGTCAGTGCTGCATGGTTAAAGTCAAAGTTCTGGATATCTAGAATTGCGCGCTGGTCGCTGAGTGTGGCCTTCATGACGCCTCCTCGCGAGAGTTAAGAACTTGTATGTATTTGTTAGCTGTGGAACTTATTTACTTGGGCTGATTTTAGCGGGTTTGGCCTGTAAATCCAATTGAGATGCCCGATTCATATTCTAATTGAAGAGGCGATTACCGTACTTAACAAAAATGACGATAGCGATAGCGGCATATGAGCCGGTGTAGATCACGCGGCCCCAACCTTTCTCCAAAAAGGCAACGATCTTCTCTTGTCGCTCCGGTGAGAAATTCCAACTATTTTCAAGGAACACGATCCGGGAGATGGTTGAAAACACTGTGATAGTAGAAAAGGTCACCAAGAGGCACCAAGGACAGAGCGAACCAATCACAAAGAGAGATTGAGATAGTAGCCAGAGAGCAAAGATTAAACCTGCGCCATAAACAAGATGTGCGGTGCGCATAAACCAGCGCGGGAAGGTAACAAGTCCAAGTCCTGCAACGGCAACGGTAATGACAACAGGTTCCGTCATTAAACCAATAAAGGAATTCGGAAAACCTAGAAGCTGTGACTGCCAAGCTTTTGCGACTGTTCCGCAGGATAGAACTCTGTTGATATCGCAGGAAAGCTGACCGGTAGGTTGTGCGGCTAACTTCACCGCATCGATTGAAAGCACTAGGGATGCGACAAGGCTTAAGAATGAAGAGACCAACATCGCAATGTAGGTCTTGCGATAGGCCCGAAGGCGCTCGATTGTTCCATTCTCAGACATGGCCAAAGTTTACCGTCTTTCTGGATGACCGGTGCTTTCTCACTAAAAACCAGAGACTGATAGCGTCTTCTCGTGGCTACCCTGAAAGCACTTCTGGAATCTCCGGATAAATCAGTCCGACTGCAGGCAGCGCTGGCTGCGGGCACGTATCCAGAAGATCAATTCATTGAAGTACTTATTGCTCAATGCGCACACGAGCCAGATTTCTTCGTCAGAGACACTCTTTCTTGGGCACTTATGCGTCAAGATATTCCTAAGGTTGTTGAGCGTCTTAAAGTTGAATTGCACTCTGAAAATTCTCAAGCAAAGAGTCAGGCACTTCATACCCTCTCCAAGATTGGTGATCCGCAGTTTTACTCATTGATCACCAACGAGCATCATTTTGATTCAGATGACAAGGTTGCCGTGACTGCTTGGCGCGCCGCCTCTGTCTTGGCCCCTGAAGGTGAAAAATCTGCGCTAGCAAAAATATTAGTAAGCCAACTTGGGCGTGGAGATTCAGATCTGCAGTTCGATCTCACACGATTCTTATGTGCCTTGGGAGATTCAATTGTTGCCCCGCTTAAAGCGGCTAGCGAATCTGAGAAAGAAGAGATTCGCCTGCATGCAGCCTTTACCCTGATGCGCTACGAAGAGATGCGTTTAGAAAGTTCCGAGAAGAAATCGGATTGAAACTGGTGGGCGGTGAGGGTTTCGAACCCCCGACATCCTCGGTGTAAACGAGGCGCTCTACCACTGAGCTAACCACCCGGGCCGTGCTTTCGTACTCGCGAATACTACTTTATACGAGCCAAAGTACGAAAACGAGGCGTAATTAGAGGCTTGCTAGAGCGCTCTTGTACTCAAGGAGGTTACGGGCATCACCGAGACCATTAACGATCTGCCAGACAAGGTTTCCATTCTTATCGACGATAAAGGTTCCGCGGACTGCGCATCCACGTTCTTCATTGAAGACGCCGAATGCTTTAGCTGCTGCTCCATGTGGCCAGAAATCTGCAAGGACTGGGAACTTGTAACCCTCTTGCTCTGCAAATGCACGCTGTGCATACATTGGATCGCAAGAGATCGCTAGCAATTGCACATCATCATTTTGAAATGCTGCAAGATCATCGCGAAGAGCGCAGAGTTCGCCGGTGCAGATTCCTGAGAATGCAAATGGATAGAAGAGGATTACAACGTTCTTCTCACCCTTAAATGATGAAAGTGTTACTGGTGAACCGTGCTGGTCCATCAATGTGAAATCTGGTGCGGGAGTTCCAAGAGTTAATGTCATGCGAGAAACTTATCGTTTGCCAGCCTTACGTGCCACTAGACGAGTTCCCGCCCAATCTTGTGCGAGCGCAATCGTCGATGTCTGGCTAAGTCCTGCAATCGGTGCAGCATCTTGAATCTCACTTGAATCAACATGACCGTCACGTCCAAGTTTTGGAGTAAGCACCCAGATTGGGCCAGTCTCTGAGAGATAGGTAAGAGCATCCATTAACTCATCGACGAGATCGCCATCTCCATCGCGCCACCATAAAATTACGCCATCGACGACTTCGGTAGTGTGGCCTTCGATCAGTTGCGTTCCAGTCATCGTTGAAATCTCACTACGCAAGACATCATCACAATCAGGCCCATAACCCACTTCGAGAATGAGCTCTCCGGCTGCAAATCCCATTCGCATTGGCACAGGCTAAGTCCACTCCAGGTGTGACCCTTTTGACAAGGGTTTGGGGGGATTATCTCGCCAGTTCCGCGGCTGCAGATTTCCCCTCAGGGCCATTTAGCGCGAGAATATGGCCCATGAGTGGAATTTTCGATACACCAGATCAGAATGTTGACCAGCTCGTAGATATCGATCCGACAGAGACCGCTGAATGGCAGGCATCTTTCGATGCCGCCCTTGAGAATGCAGGCCCTGTTCGTGCGCGTTACTTAATGCTCAAGCTCTTGCAGCGCGCTCACGAGAAGCAGATCGGACTTTCCTCACTTCGCAACACTGATTACCTCAACACAATTTCACCAGAGCATGAACCAGATTTCCCAGGCGATGAAGCAATTGAACGTCGCATCCGCCAATACATCCGTTGGAATGCAGCGATGTTGGTACACCGCGCGCAGCGTCCAGGAATCGGTGTGGGCGGACATATCTCAACATATGCATCTTCTGCCTCACTCTATGAAGTTGGCTTTAACCACTTCTTCCGCGGAATGGATCATCCAGGTGGCGGAGATCAGATCTTCTTCCAGGGACATGCAAGCCCGGGAATGTATGCACGTGCATTTCTAGAAGGACGTCTTTCAGAGAATCAACTCGACGGTTTCCGCCAAGAAGTTTCACATAAGGGTGGAGGATTATCTTCATATCCACATCCACGTTTGATGCCTGACTTCTGGCAATTCCCAACAGTGTCAATGGGTATCGGTCCAATCAACGCGATCTACCAAGCGCGATTTAATCGCTACCTCCATAACCGCGGAATTAAAGATACAAGTCAGCAACATGTCTGGGCATTTCTTGGAGACGGTGAAGTTGATGAGGTCGATACTCTCGGTGCAATCGGTCTAGCATCGCGTGAAAATCTAGATAACCTCACCTTTGTTATTAACTGTAACTTGCAACGCCTTGATGGACCTGTTCGTGGAAACGGCAAGATCATTCAAGAGCTTGAATCAACATTTATCGGTGCCGGATGGAACGTCATTAAGGTCGTGTGGGGTCGCGAATGGGATCCACTACTGGCTCAAGATCGCGAAGGCGCTCTCGTTAATTTGATGAACAGCACGCTCGACGGTGACTTCCAGACATTTAAGGCCGAATCTGGCGCATACGTCCGCGATAACTTCTTTGGTCGCGATCCACGTACTGCTGCAATGGTTGCTAATTGGTCTAATGAACAAATTTGGGGACTCAAGCGCGGCGGCCATGATTACCGCAAGTTATTTGCTGCCTATACCGCTGCAATGGAACCTAATGGAAAGCCAACAGTCATCCTTGCAAAGACAGTTAAGGGCTGGACCCTTGGGTCAACATTTGAAGGACGTAACTCAACACACCAGATGAAGAAGATGTCTTTTGAAGATATCGTCACATTCCGCGATCGTCTTGGAATTCCAATCGCCGATGACAAGCTTGATAAGTACACACCTGCCTACTACAAGCCAGCACCAGATTCAGAAGAGGCGAAGTATTTGGCAGAGCGTCGCGCAGCACTCGGTGGAGCACTTCCTCGCCGTCGCGCGAAGTCAAAGCCACTTCCAATGCCGGCAGATTCTGTCTACGACAGCGTTAAGCGCGGTTCAGGACAGCAAGAGATTGCAACAACGATGGCATTTGTTCGTATGCTCAAAGATTTGGCGAAAGATCCAGGTCTTGGTAAGCGCATTGTTCCGATCATCCCGGATGAGGCTCGCACCTTTGGAATGGATTCACTCTTCCCAACGATGAAGATCTACTCACCACACGGCCAGAAATACACAGCCGTTGACCGTGAATTGATGCTCTCTTACAAGGAATCAACATCAGGTGTCATCCTGCACGAAGGAATCAACGAAGCCGGATCGACAGCATCATTTACCGCAGTCGGAACCTCGTACTCAACACATGATGAGCCGATGATTCCTATCTACATCTTCTACTCAATGTTTGGTTTCCAGCGCACAGGAGATGCTTTCTGGGCAGCTGCCGATCAGCTTGCACGTGGATTCGTTCTCGGTGCAACTGCAGGACGTACAACACTTAACGGTGAAGGTCTCCAGCACGAAGATGGGCATTCGCATCTTCTTGCATCAACTAACCCAGCTGTTGTCTGTTACGACCCAGCATTTGCTTACGAGGTCGGACATATCTTTAAAGATGGTCTGCGTCGCATGTACGGCGAAAATAGCGAGAACATTTACTACTACATCACCGTCTACAACGAGCCATATCAACATCCAGAGGAGCCAGCAAACCTCGATGTCGAAGGCCTCTTAAAGGGCATCTACCTCTTCCGTTCAGGAGAGCGTCAACGTAAGAAGAATTCACAGATTTTGGCATCTGGTGTTGCTGTGAACTGGGCGCT
The DNA here is from genome assembly GCA_009703165.1 of Actinomycetota bacterium. Taxonomy (GTDB): domain Bacteria; phylum Actinomycetota; class Actinomycetes; order Nanopelagicales; family Nanopelagicaceae; genus Planktophila. The sequence goes on from WLGP01000008.1 coordinate 5,676, forward strand.
TAAAGCGCAAGAGTTACTCCAGAAGGATTGGGGCGTCAGCGCCGATGTCTGGTCTGTTACTTCATGGAATGAACTTCGTCGCGACGGTCTTGCAGTAGATCGCCACAACATGCTCCATCCATCATCGAAGAAGAGTGCTTACATCAGCGATCGTCTTAAGGGTGCAAGTGGCCCAGTGATTGCAGTCAGCGATTACATGCGCTCTGTCCAAGATCAGATCGGACCATGGGTCGAGCAAGATTTCGTCTCCTTAGGTACAGATGGTTTCGGTCTTTCAGATACTCGCGGTGCACTTCGTCGCCACTTTAAGGTCGATGCAGAGTCAATCGTCGTTGCAACTCTTGCTCAACTTGCCAAATCTGGCGACGTCAAAGAGTCAGTTGTTCAAGAGGCGCTCAATAAGTATCGCCTTGATGACATCTCTGCTGCAGATCCTGGCAATACTGAAGGATCAGGCTGATTCATCAGCTGATGACTTCATGATCAATCGCATCCCCGTCACCGACATTCAGCCGTCGGTCTTCTTTGGTGGTGAGTTTGTTCCGGTCAAAGCAATTGCAGGTGAAGAGATTGAAGTAAGTGCCACGATCTTCCGTGAAGGCCATGATGCACTCGGTGCCGATGTTCTTCTCTTTGATAAAGATGGCATAGAACTTTCTCGCACTCGTATGCGCGAGCACGGTCACGGAAGCGATCGCTTCAGTACCTGGATTCGCATTCCTGCTCGTGGAGATTTCACATATGTCATTGAATCCTTTGATGATCCCTTTGCCACCTGGCTCCACGATAGCCAGATCAAGATTCCAGCAGATATAGATGCCGAGCTTTGTTGTGCGATTGGTCTAGAGATCTTTGAGGCAAAGGTTGCGCAAGATCCTGCGGCAAAGAAGTTACTTTCTCCTGCAATCAAGGCGTTAGGTGATAGGAAGTTGGCCCCTGCCAATCGTTTCTCGCAGGGTTCAACTGTTGAAATCACAGAATATTTTGCCGCCAATCCTCTACGCCGCCTGCAGTCGCGCTCACATGCAATCCCAGTGCGCGCAGATCGCGATAAAGCTTTGGTGGGCGCTTGGTATGAGTTCTTCCCGCGCAGCGAAGGTGCAACAGTTGATGCAAAAGGTGTCATCACTTCTGGAACATTTAAGACCGCAGCCCTTCGTATTCCGGCAGTTGCTGCTATGGGCTTTGATGTTCTCTATCTGCCGCCGATTCATCCAATTGGCAAGACTTTTCGCAAAGGTAAGAACAACACCTTAAATCCCATCGAATCAGATCCTGGTGTTCCGTGGGCAATTGGTGGCGCAGCAGGTGGCCACGATGCGATCAATCCAGAACTTGGCACAATGGCCGATTTTGAAGATTTCATCGCCGTTGCACGATCACACAAGATTGATATTGCGATGGATCTAGCGCTGCAGGCATCTCCTGATCATCCATGGGTGGCGAGCAACCCTGAATGGTTTACCACTCGCCCTGATGGTTCGATTGCCTACGCAGAGAATCCACCAAAGAAGTATCAAGATATTTATCCCATTAATTTTGATAATGACTATCAAGGTATTCTCAATGAGGTTCTACGCGTCATTCGCCTCTGGGTTTCAAAGGGCGTTCTGATCTTCCGTGTCGATAACCCGCATACAAAGCCAGTTGGTTTTTGGCAGGATGTTATGTCGACCATGAATGCGGAAAATCCTGATGTTATCTTCTTGGCAGAAGCCTTTACCCGTCCATCGATGATGCACGCACTCGGCAAAGCTGGATTCCATCAGTCCTATACATATTTCACATGGCGTACAAATAAGGCTGAGTTAACTGAGTATGCGACCGAAGTATCACGACATACTTCAGCATTCTTTAGGCCAAATTTCTGGGTCAATACTCCAGATATCTTGCCCTTCCATCTGCAATCTGGAAACCCAGCAATCTTTGCGCTGCGCGCAGTACTTGCTAGCACGCTCAGCCCATCGTGGGGAATGTATGCCGGCTATGAACTCTTTGAACACCGTCGCTTTAAAGAGGGCGGCGAGGAGTACCTGGATTCAGAGAAGTATGAGATCAAAGTCCGCGATTGGGCAGCGGCAGAGAAGATGCAGCTGACTTTGGCCCCTTTTATCGCCAAACTCAATGAGATTCGTAAAGGTCATAGTGCTCTTGCACGCCTTCGTAATCTTGTCTTTCATCAGAGCGATAACGATTCGATAATCGCTTACAGCAAACGCGAGGGCAACGATCTCATTCTGGTAACGGTCAACCTTGATTCAATTAATGCGCAAGAGACAACGGTCCACTGGGATATGAGCGCGCTCGGACTTAAAGATTCTCGATTTAAAGTCAGAGATCTTATTGACGGGGCACAGTACGAATGGGATCCTCATTCATTCGTACGGCTAGATCCCAACCGCCCGGTTGGAAAAGTCGCTCACATTATGGTGGTGGATCTCTAGTGTCTTACTTCTCGAAGTTCTTTAAGAAGAACCAAGAGAGCGCCCCTGCCGAATACATCTCTCCCGTAACTTTTCTTAGCCCACATTCAACGCTGGGCGAGCTTGATTTCCACCTCATCGCCGAAGGTCGCCATGAACGACTCTGGGATGTTCTTGGTGCGCACCTCATTCGCGATGAAGAAGGTCAGATCTTAGGAACTGCCTTCTCTGTCTGGGCACCTAATGCACACGCTGTAAGTTTGATTGGCGATCACAACTTCTGGGATAAGAACACTCATCCGATGGTGCGCCTTGGATCTACTGGAATCTGGGAGATTTTTATCCCTGGAATTGGTGTTGGTACACGATATAAATTTGCTGTCTGCACAATTAATGGCAACTGGGTAGATCATGCAGATCCACTTGCCCAAGCTACCGAGACTCCCCCGCTAACAGCATCGGTCGTTACAGAGTCAACATATGAATGGCAGGATCACGAGTGGATTGAATCTCGCGCACAGTTCCAACCATGGAGATCACCTGTCAGCGTCTATGAAGTACATCTTGGTTCATGGAAGTTAGGTTTGAACTATAAAGATCTTGCCGTTGAACTTGTCGACTATGTAGGTAAGCAAGGTTTTACCCACGTTGAATTCCTACCTGTCACAGAACATCCATACGGACCATCGTGGGGATATCAAGTCACTTCCTTCTTTGCTCCGACATCACGCTTTGGTTCACCTGATGAGTTCCGTTATCTCGTGGATGCCCTCCACCAAGCAGGAATTGGCGTCATCTTGGATTGGGTTCCTGCTCACTTTCCCAAGGATGAATGGGCTCTTGCCCGCTTTGATGGAACGGCGCTCTACGAACATGCCGATCCCCGCTTAGGTGAACACCCAGATTGGGGCACCTACATCTTTAACTTTGGCCGCAATGAAGTCCGCAACTTCCTTGTCGCAAGTGCTTTGTACTGGCTTACTGAATTCCATATCGATGGCCTGCGCGTAGATGCAGTGGCATCGATGCTCTACCTTGATTATTCGCGCAAAGATGGCGAATGGCTTCCCAATAAATTTGGTGGACGTGAAAACCTAGAGGCAGTTGCGCTGCTACAAGAGGCGACAGCAACTGCCTATCGCACCCACCCAGGAATCATGATGATCGCAGAAGAATCGACCGCATGGGGTGGCGTCACCCGCGAGACTGCATCAGGCGGTCTTGGGTTTGGATTTAAATGGAATATGGGTTGGATGCATGACACCTTGCAATACCTCTCGCATGAACCTGTACATCGTGTCTATCACCACAACGAAGTAACGTTTTCGATTCTCTATGCCTGGTCTGAGAACTTCATGTTGCCGCTCTCGCATGATGAAGTTGTCCATGGCAAGGGCCAACTCGTTAATAAATTCCCAGGAGATCGATGGCAGAAGGTTGCAACGCTGCGCGCGCTCTACGGATTTATGTGGGCTCACCCTGGAAAGAAACTTCTCTTTATGGGTAGTGAGTTTGCTCAGAATGATGAGTGGAGTGAGAGCGCCGGTCTGCAGTGGTATCTCACTGAATACGATGAGCATCGCCAGGTGCAGGAACTTGTTGCCACTATCAACCAAGAATATAAAGGCCATCCAGCGCTCTGGGAGAAAGATACAAATCCTGAAGGATTTAGTTGGATCGTCAACGACGATGGCGCTTCTAATACTCTCGCCTTTACTCGTTGGTCAGATAACCAAACTCCCCTTGTATGTATTACCAACTTTTCGCCAGTTCCACATGAGCGCTATCGTCTTCGCATGCCTCTAGCAGGTGTATGGCGTGAAGTACTTAATACCGATGAACTTGCATTCGGTGGCAGCGGAGTAAAGAACGAATCATTTGCCGTTGATAGTGATACAGATCTTTATGTGGAGCTACGTGTTCCACCGCTAGCTACAGTCTGGTTAGAGCGCGTTTAGATTCCTTTAGTTACGCGAGACATAAAGGCTACAGAGATCAACATCAGCCCTGGAATAATCAAGGCGATTGCAATAGAGCCAGTGAATTGAGCAGTCCACGCGATGATGGTCTTCACACATAAGACCAAGATCGCATTGATCACGCCCATCTGGCCGACTACGACAGCACTCGGTTGAGAAGAACGCTTATTTGCTGCGGTGAAGAATGTCGGAGAAAGTATTGAAGAGCATAAACCTCCTATGGCAAAACCAATAAGGGTGCAGATATAGGCCAACGTCTTCGAGTAATCGACCAAGAGAGACGAAGCCATGATGAATCCAATAAATCCGACGCCTCCTACCACGCTGCCGATTCTGACCAGCTTCTCCAGGGGAATGTAGGGAGTCAGTCGATGTTGACCTAAACGTCCAATAATCATCGCAGTGAAGGTAAGGATGTACGGAATCGTGGCAAGAGAGCCTCGGACTCCGATTGTCTCCTTTGCATAGATTGCAGACCAATCTGATGTTGCAAACTCAACCATGATGCCACAAACCAACGCTGCGGAGACTAAGTAGTCGATTCGGAAAGAGGTGAAGAGATCCTTAAAACCAAAATCGCTATCGTCCTCTGGGCTAGGCTGAATGAGTTCTGGGCCTAACTTTTTAATGATGTATAGAATGGCAAAAAATAGAACTGCGCTCAGAACGTTTATGTGTAGAGCAATACCAACAAACTCAACCATAAATCCTGAGAGTATTGCCGTTGCAACTGCGCCGACTGTCCAATACCCATGCTGACGGCTTAGGATCATCTCACCGGCGCGATCTTGAGCGTGAAATGCCTGTGCATTAAGCGCTGTGTTAAAGGCTGAAACAGAGGCGCCATTGATGATGTTGACGATAATGAAGATTGGTGCAGATTGCAGGTGTACCACTGCACTAATTGCAAGACACATGCTCAAAGTTGAAAGGATTAAGACCTTTCTCGCGCCGAGTTTATGGACAAAGTGGCCACTGGAGAGCATTGCGATAACCGCACCTACTGAACCTAAACTCAGATAGGTACCAAATTCACCATTAGATAAGCCTAAATTTGCCTTTACTTCTGGAAAACGTGGAACCCAGCTCATAATCTGTACAGCAAAGAGGAAGAAGAGTATTCCTATATATTTTTTCTCATCATTAACGCTCAGGCCAGTACTAGAAGAGGGCATTGGCAAGATCCGCTCTGGCTTTAATAACTCGTGGATCTGCAGGATCTACAAGTGAGAATAATTCAAGTAGTCGATCTTTCACACGTGTTCGCTCATCCCCTGATGTGGCTTTGACCAACGCTAGAAGTCGAATGAAAGCAGGCTCCACACTTCCTGTTGCAACCTCAACATCTGCTGCGCGCAGTGCGCGATCGATATCTGCAGGCTCTGCCTGTGCATCTGCAATCGCTGCAGCGAGATCTACACCAACGATGCGAAGTTGAAGTTGTGTATGTGTCAGACCCAACTTTGCATATGGATCTTGTGGCTTGCGAGCAAGAAATCTCTTGTAAGCATCTTCTGCCCCAATTAAGTCACCGGCTTCAAGGGCAGCAAGTGCCTCTGCTTCTTCTGGCTCTAACTTCTCCTCTGGCACCTCACCGATGCCTTGTTCAGCAGCAATTGTTAATAACTTAGTGATGACAGATTTGATATCGCTCTCAGTCATCGCCTCTTCAAAGAGCGGGATCGGTTGACCGCCAACAAGGGCGACTGCATATGGAACTGTCCGTGCCTGCAATGCGCTAGCAACTTCGGGTGCGCTATCTACATCAACGCTTCCGAGTTCCCACTTTCCATCATCTTCTTTATTGACCTTATCGAGTATCGCCAATGTGTCTAGCGAATGTGGTGCCCTGGTTGTCCAACAGAGAAGGACAACCGGTTTTGTCATTGAGAGTTCGACGAAATCTGCTGCAAGATTTTCTTTGGTAACGACCTTGCCGAGTGCGATATTTGGTGCAGTTGGCGCTGGTTTTCCTAATGAACTTAAGTCAAAGGCTTGACCGAAGTTAGGCGGAAGGGCCATCTACATCGACCCCCGAATCTCGTCTCATTGGTAGAACATCAGCAATATAGGATATCGCCGCAAATTCTAACCCTACGTCATGGCCTGCCTTTTCGCTTAAATACCAGCGATGTTCGAGGGCTTCATGGAAAAACTGGGCAGATTCAATGCGTCCCTGCAGTTGCGTTGGGATGAGAGAGACTGTTGGATAGAAGACCTCATCAAGCCAGCGCTTTGCCGATTCATGCATCGGTGGGTGTGGAAGTTTCTCTCGCCCTCTAAATCGATCAAAGGATGCAAGCAATCGCTTGGCCTGTAACTCTTCTGTCTCAAGTCCGACAAGATCACGTAAACGATTTTGGTGATATCCAGCTTCAACCAACTTTGGTTGGAAGAAGAGCTTCTGACTATCACCATCTAGGGTTACTGAAACTTCTTCGACTGCAAAACCGAGATCGTGTAATTGGCGCATCGCGCGCTCGACCGCATGGCGATCATTCGGATCTAGAACTTGACGCTCTTTCAACGTTGTCCAGATTCGACGATATCTCTTAATGACGGCATCGCTGGCACGGATTGGATCCATGCCCGGATAGAGAACGCCAGAGAGTGAGAGATCCTCAAGTTCCGCCGCCACATTAAAGTGTGCAATCTCTAAATCATGTTCGCGCTGGCCATCACTTAAGTTCTTCTGGAACTCACCGGTTTCAGCATCTACGAGGTATGCGGCAAATCCTTCAGCATCACGGCGAAAGAGAGTATTTGAGAGTGAGCAATCGCCCCACCAAAAACCTAAGAGATGAAGGCGTACAAGTAGAAGCGCTAGCGCATTTGCCATCAAGGTAATATCTTGGGGAGTTACATCTTTTCCGCTTAAGAGAACGCGATAAGGCAATGAGTATGGAAGAAAGCGCGTTGCTAGTGCGCATGGCAGCTCTTCACCATTGGCATCGGTACGTCCTTCGATTACTGCAATGGGTTCAACGCTCGGTGCACCAAGATGGGCTAGTTCGCGCAGCGCTTTATATTCTCGGTTGGCAAACTCAGAGACAGTCTCTTTCACTGCATAGACTTCTGATTCTGGATCGCTGGTCGAATGGACCAAGCGGACGATATGGCGCGAGATACCGCGCTTTTCGGTAAGGCTGGGATCCTCCGGCCACTCCTCGAGGCTGATCTGCCACGGCAACCCTGAGACTGATGCGATCTCCTCACCCAGTCCCGTAATTCGCAGCGCCATAGATGAATTCTCTCATCTAGTCGGGGTGAAAGGCTGATCTAGCAAGGCCTCGCACTTAGAATGGAGATATGTCACACCAAAAGCGAGAAGAATTCGGAATTGCCGGAGCGCCCATCAATCGTACCAATCCGTTTTATTTCGGATTTGTCGCAACTCTTGGTGCTCTCACAGCAATCGTCTTACTTCGCGCCCTAGCAAGTGCGAGCCAGATATTTATCATCATCTTGTTGGCGCTCTATCTCGCAATGGGACTTAACCCTGCTGTCGAGGCTTTACGTCAACGCGGACTTTCTCGAGTAAGTGCAGTCGGAGCAATCTTTGTCGGTGTTATTGCTTTCGTTACATTCTTTATCGCAGTAGTTATCCCACCAGTTATCTCACAAGGTAGCTCTCTGATTACCTCAGCTCCTGGCCTACTTCGCGACCTTGAAACTCACCCACTCATTGCAGATCTCAACTCACAATTTGGAATTATCGATACTCTGCAGAGGCAGCTCTCTGAAGTCACATCAGATGGAACGCTGATCATCTCTGCCTTCGGTGGCGTTGTAGGCGTAGGAAAGACAGTTCTCTCTGGTGCATTTACAGGAATTACTGTGCTGA
>WLGP01000080.1 GCA_009703165.1 Actinomycetota bacterium
GCATCTGGAAAAGGTGGAGTTGGAAAGTCATCGCTTACTGCAAATCTGGCAGTTGCAGCAGCGGCTAAAGGTCTGCGCGTAGGAATTCTTGATGCAGATGTATATGGTCACTCCATCCCGCGTTTGATGGGGCTAGTTGGAGCTCGACCTACTGCTATCGATCAGATGTTTATTCCACCAGAGAGTTTTGGCGTAAAGACAGTCTCCATGGAGATGTTTAAGCCTGAGCGAGCAGATGCCGTTGCATACCGCGGCCCTTTACTTCATCGCGTCCTTGAGCAACTTCTCTCTGATGCGTACTGGGGCGACCTTGATCTCCTCCTTCTCGACCTGCCACCCGGAACCGGAGATCTTGCGATCTCATTGGGTCAACTGATCCCAACCTCAGAGATTCTGGTTGTAACAACTCCGCAGATTGCAGCCGCTGAAGTTGCAGAGCGCGCAGGTCGTATTGCACACCAGATGCATCAACGCGTTATTGGTGTCATCGAAAATATGTCTGCATTTATCGGCCCTAGCTGCGGTGAATCAACTGCCCTCTTTGGTGAAGGTGGGGGAGAAGAGACTGCTGCGCGACTTTCAACCTTAGTCGGTGCAGATGTTCCACTCCTTGGAAAGATTCCATTTGCTCCAGAACTTCGCACAGGTGGAGATTCGGGTGCGCCAATTGTTGCTGCACTTCCAGAGAGCCCAACTGCCTTGGCAATTAAGGCCGTCGCCGACAAATTAATTATTCGGGACAAATCACTTCTTGGAGTCAGACTCGGGATCTCTTCGTAACTCTTGGGCAATCTCTTCAGCGAGATCTCCCAACTGATCTTTAAGGAAATCACGGGTAGCAACCTCACCCAATGCAATTCGTAGACTTGCTAATTCGCGAGTGAGATATTCAGTATCTGCGATGCTGCGATCATTGCGCGCTCGGTCTTCGGCAAGAGTAATGCGATCACGATCTGCCTGACGGTTCTGCGCCAAGAGAATCAGGGGTGCTGCGTATGATGCCTGTAGAGAGAGAATCAGCGTCAAGAAGATGAAGGGATACTTATCAAAACGGATATCTTCTGGTGCTAGCGAGTTCCAGGTAACCCACGAAAGTACAAAGACGGTCATATAGACAAGAAAACGTGCAGTTCCAAGGAAGCGTGCAAACTTTTCAGAGAGGCGACCGAAGGCTTCTGCATCAATGTGTGGACGTAGTGATCTACGCGTCTCGCGAGGAGTATCAAGGCCATTCTTGCGTGCCATCGTTACACCTGCCCTTCTACTTCATGCGTAATATTCTCTAAATCTGTACGTGTGTGATCGCGATGATCGATACGCCAATTATCAGGCAACAAGTGATCAAGGACGTCATCAACTGTTACCGCACCCAAGAGACGATCATTTGCATCGACAACTGGCACGCTCAGCAAGTTATAGCTTGCAAGATACGAGGAGACCTCATTCAAGGTCGCTTCTGGGCTAAGCCCTTGTGTATCTGTATCTACAAGTGAACCGAGCAAAGTTGCTGGGGGTTCGCGAAGTAAACGTTGATAGTGGACCATTCCAATGAAGCGGCCTGTGGGTGTTTCAAGCGGTTGGCGTGTGACAAAGACTTGCGAGGCAAGTGCAGGAGAAATCTCACTCTGTCTCACAGCAGCAAGTGCATCTGCCACTGTGTAATCAGCGCTCATGATTAATGGTTCGGTTGTCATCATTCCACCGGCAGAGTAATCCTCATAGGTCATCAAACGGATGACATCTTCGGCATCTTCTGGCTCCATGAGATCGATCAACTCTTGTGCGCGCTCTTCACCAACTTCGCGGAGCAAGTCAGCAGCATCATCAGGATCCATCTCACCCAAAACATCGGCTGCGCGCTCACCCTCAAGTTCACTTAAGAGTGCAACACGCTCTGCTTCATCCATCTCTTCGAGGACATCTGCCAAGCGCTCATCATCGAGAGCGCGTGCAACTTCAAGGCGACGCTTGGGGGCCAAATCTTGAATCACAGCCGCTAAATCTGCAGCGCGAAGATTGCTTAAGGTTGAAAGGAGATTAGATGCTCCTTGTTCGTTTTCAGGGGCGGCAAATCCATGAACCTCTTCCCAGGCAACAGTCGATGTGGCACCTTTTCGACGAATGCCTCGACCACGCTTCATGATGTGAACCCGAGTGATGAGCCAATCACCAGTGCGATTTTGTTCCATACCAAGATCTTCAACAACTACTGGCTCATCGCTTTCTAGCAATGTAATTGATCTATCAAGGAGATCGCCAAGCACGAGCAGTTCGCCGGCGCGTGATTCAAAGCGACGCATATTAACTAGGCCAGTGATGACAACCGTTCCGGATTCGATCGATGTCACTCGAGTGATCGGGACAAAGACTCGACGACGTAATGGAACCTCAACAACTAAACCGAGAATTCGTGGAGGCTGATTATTTGTGCGCAGGGTCGCCACAGCATCTCTCACCTTGCCAACCGGATCTCCATTGGGATCAAATACTGCAGTTCCAGCTAATCTGGCGAGAAACACTCGGTTTGAGATGTTTGCGCTCATGGACTAATTGTATACGGCTATCTTTCATCAGATACCGTTGCCCTATGTCCTCGATCGATAACCACACACAGATACCTGAGCGTCCAGATCAAATTCGCTTAGGTCTTGGAATTATCGGTATCGGAACGTCAGGTCCTCTCATTGCAATGAGCGCAATGCCAGTAGTTACTCTGATTTTCTGGAGAAACCTTGGGGGAGCCCTGCTCACTCTTCCCTTTGCTCTCTCTGATTTACGCACTCATGACCGACATAAACGTCGCGCATTGGGGCTATCTGCACTTTCAGGAGTTGTCTTAGCACTTCACTTTATTGGTTTCTTTCTTGCAATGCGTTGGACGACAGTTGCAGCAGGTACCGCACTAGTTGCTCTGCAGCCAATCTTTGCAGCTCTCTTCGTCCGATTGATGGGTGGCAATATTCCATCTCGTGCATGGCTTGGCATGGGAGTCTCTTTCGTCGGAGTACTCATGATCTCTGGCGTAGATCTCTCAATCTCGTGGCTAGCATTTAAAGGCGATGTTGCAGCAGTTATCTCTGCCGCGTTAGCAGCTGTTTATATGTTGCTCGGATCTGCGGCACAGAAAGAGATTGGAACCCATAGCTACACATCAATTTGCTACTTAGTCTGCGCGCTGACTGCTCTACCGATTGCGCTCATTGCAGGATTTGAAGTTCTCCATTTTGAGGGCAAGGAATGGTTGATCCTTCTAGGACTTATCGCTGGCGCGCAGATTTTGGGGCACTCGATGTTTAACGCCGCTCTCAAACGCGTCTCTCCAGCAATAGTTTCATTGATTGTCTTCTTTGAAGTTCCAGTAAGTACTCTGCTTGCAATTTGGTGGCTAGATCAGCGACCACCGATTGCACTCATTCCTGGAATCATTGTTATTCTCACCGGGTGCGTTCTCGTCGTCTTGCGCACCCGACCACGTGAGGTGATGATCGACCAATGATTGATCTACATACCCACACTACAAATAGCGATGGAACAGATTCACCCCATGCCCTCATCAACAAAGCGCTCTCTGCTGGAATAAAAGTTCTTGGAGTCACCGATCACGACACAACGTCTGGGTGGGAGGATGCGATCCGCGCACGCCGTGCTGATCTACACCTCGCCCTTGGCGCAGAAATTTCCTGTTTAACAGATGATGGAGTTGCAGTGCATATGCTCGGCCTTCTCTTTGATGGCCAGAATAGTCAGATGCAGATCATGCTGGAAGAATCTCGCGACTCTCGCTTGCCACGAATGCGCAAAATGACTGAGCTGCTCACAGCAGATGGAATAGATATCAGCCTGGATGAAGTTTTTGCTGCAATGCCAGAGGGTGCAACCCTTGGTCGCCCACATTTAGCAGATGCCCTCGTAGCAAAGGGGCACGTTGCAAGTCGCGATGAAGCATTTGCGGATTTACTTCACAATGGTTCTAAATACTATGTAACTCACTTAGCTCCGACGCCAGAAGATGCAATTCGAACGATCCGTAGCGCCGGGGGAGTAGCAGTCATTGCACATCCCTTTGCAACGCGACGAGGGCAGACACTTTCTGCGATGAGTTTTCCTTCACTCATCGAGGCAGGTCTTAATGGCGTCGAAGTCGACCATCGAGATCACTCGCAGGATGAGCGGCAACAACTTCGAGGAATTGCAGGTGATTTAGGACTCGTTATTACTGGTGCAAGTGATTATCACGGCACCGGAAAGCTCAATTCAATAGGCGAAAACCAGACCGATCCTGCAGAATGGGAACGCTTAGAATCAATGGCTGATGCCCGAAGGGTTGTTACAGAATGAGTTTGGTAGAAGTCAGCGCTCTTACATTTGCAGTGCAATCCTTCGTCACGCTACTTGTGATTATGGATCCACCGGGTGCTACACCGATCTTCTTGGCTTTAGTCTCAGATAAGACTGCAAAAGAGAGAATCAGACTTGCATGGCAAGCTGCTGCAATCTCATTGATCGTCATCACATCTTTTGCACTCTTTGGCCAATTTGTCTTGGAGTACATGAAAGTTTCCATGGAAGCCCTCCAAGCAGCAGGTGGTCTACTCCTACTTTACGTCTCCCTACAACTTCTTACCGGTCGTATTGAAGAGATAGATGCTTCAACAAATAAGAATGTTGCGCTAGTGCCACTTGGTACTCCATTACTTGCAGGACCCGGAGCAATTGTTGCAACGATGATCTTCGTGAAGCAGGCCGATACCCCGGCTCGCGCAGTGGGGCTAATCGCTGCGATCGTTGCAGTACATATCATCATCGCACTTGCACTGATGGCCTCAACAAAGATTTTGGCAGTCATCAAAGACTCCGGCGTGACCTTAGTTGCTCGTATCGCAGGTCTTCTCTTGGCCGCCATCGCCGTGCAGATGCTCGCTGATGCAATCAAAATTCTCTTCGCCTCCTGATCGCCCTATGTCATACGATCCCCGCGGCATCTACAGTCCTGACTCCATAGTCTGGAAGATTCATAGCGATCCATCGATGGTCATTGGTGGAATTCGCGCACTCTTCCAACAAGCGCTACATCCGGTTGCGATGGCC
>WLGP01000081.1 GCA_009703165.1 Actinomycetota bacterium
ATACCTGTGGGATTAGCCGTTGCAGATATCTTCACATCGACACATTTAGCATCTGGCGTCATTGCACTCTTGCTTCGCCGTGAACGTACAGGTGTAGGCGGAGTCGTTGAGTCAAGTCTTCTTGAATCGATGCTCGATCTCCAATTTGAATTGATCTCGGCCAACCTCTTTGACCCAAGCGTTGTGGTCAATCGTGGTGCAGGAAACTCAGCTCACGCATTCTTGCCAGCACCATATGGTCTCTACAAGACCAGCGATGGATATATGGCAATTGCGATGACACCAATCCCTGCACTAGGTGCGCTACTTGGCGTCAACCTCGATGAGTATGAAGATCCAAAGTCATGGTGGAGCCATCAAGAAGCGATTATGGGCAAACTCAGCGCAATGTTGGCAACCAATACGACCGAGCATTGGCTGGCGATTTTGGATAAGGCAGATATCTGGTGTGCGCCAGTATTGACCTTGCCAGAACTCGTTGCCCACGAAGGCTTTGCCGCAATTGATATGACGCAGAAGACCACGCGTACAGGTAGAGATGGATCTGCTATCTCGATTCCTACAACGCGTTCACCTGTTCGTATCGATGGCAAGACAATTAAACATACAAAGGGCGCTCCACATGTGGGCGAAGATACTGAGAAGATCCGTAAAGAGTTCGGGATATAGGTAAGGGGAGAGCATGAAGAATCCAAATCCAGATCAAGGTAAGCGTTATGAAGTTCCAATCTGGAACCAGGACGTCAAGCTCTATGAGGATTACCAGGTCGGAGAGGTAGATCGTTCACTTCGCCGGACCATCTCGGAAGGTGAAGTGATGCTCTTTAACTCACTGGTTCTAGATATGCATCCCTATGTTGGTGATGACATCTGGGCCCGTGAACATGGACTCTTCAAGAAGCGTTTAGTACCTGGCGCGATGGTCTTTAGCTATGGCCTAGGCCTTTTTGCCCATAACAATGTCAACACCTTTAGCTATGGCTATGACAAGTTGCGCTTTATCAAGCCAACTTTTATCGGTGACACCATCTATGGAATGCGCACATTGTTAGAGAAGACTCCTAAGTACGAGAATATGGGTCTCTTTAAAGTTAGTTACGAGATCTTCCGCGCAGATAATGAAGAGCTCGTTCTCTACACCGAGCACCTGCAGACAGTTCTCTATCGCACCTCACAGGCAGAAAATCTCACCTCAGAAAACCGCAGAGCAGAAGGAAAAGATACGCCATGATCGAACAATTTCAAGTCATCGCAGATGCAGTACGTCTTGAGGTAAAGCCAGAGCACCGTAAGAAGATTGGTATCTGTGGCGCAGGTGGAATCGTCGATGGTGCGCACCTTCCTGCATATAAGAAGGCTGGTCTTGAAGTCGTTGCAATCTTCGATGTTGATAACGATAAGGCGAAAGATGTCGCATCACGTCACGGTATTTCTAAGGTCTATGCAACACTTGCAGAACTTCTTGCAGATCCTCAATTAGAAGTTGTAGATATTGCAGTTCCTGCTGCAGCACAGCCTGAAATCTTTGCCCAGGTTGCGGCGGCGAAGAAACATATCCTTGCCCAGAAGCCCTTTGCTACAACGGTTGCAGCGGGTGAACTGATGGTGAAACAGGCAAAAGATGCGGGCATTGTTGCCGGCGTCAATCAACAACTTCGCTTTGAAGAAGGCGTTGCTGCAGCACACAAGATGGTTGAACTTGGATGGATCGGCACCGTCAGCAACTTCTCCATTAACGTCAATCTCATGACGCCGTGGGAGCTCTGGCCATGGGCGAAAGATCTTGAGCGCCTAGAAGTCATGCTCCACTCGATTCATTATCACGATCTGATTCGCTGGTTCTTAGGAGATGCCAAGACTGTCTTCTGCGCAGCAGGACGGACTGCAGGGCAATTTCCCATCGGTGAGACGCGCACGATTTCAACTGCGCTCTATGACAGTGGTGTGACCTCAGTTGTTCATGCCAACCATGTCAATCGCGGTAATGATAACTACGCCGAATATCGCATCGATGGCGATAAAGGATCGATTCGCGGAACACTTGGGCTGCTCTATGACTATCCCAATGGTCGCGTAGATACGATCGAAATTAACTCATCTGTCATCCCAACAGATGGCTGGCTCCCATATCCAGTAACCACACGTTGGTTCCCAGATGCATTTATCGGAACGATGGGATCTGTTATGGAATCCATCTCAACAGGTGCTCCACTTCGCTCATCAGTTGCTGAAAATGTTGGGACGCTCAAGATGGTTGAAGCGCTCTACGCATCTATGGATTCAGGAAAGTCTGTTGACCTCTAACGCACCGTTGCCGCTCTTTCATCTCGAGGCAAAGGTTGCAGTCATCACCGGAGGAAATGGTGGAATAGGTTTAGGTTGTGCGCGTGGGTTAGCCCGTGCTGGCGCCACGATTGTGATCTGGGCCAGGGATGTTACAAAGAACGCTGCAGCAAAAGCAGAACTGGAAGCACTCGGTGCACAGGTCATTACGCTGGAAGTCGATGTCACAGATCGCACGGCGGTAGAGGCGGCAACGCAAGAGACGATCAAGCGTTGTGGCGGTATCGATATTCTCTTTGCAAATGCTGGAGTCAATATCCGCATGCGTCCTGAAGAGTACACAGAAGATATCGTCGATCAGATTATCGATGTCAACCTCAAGGCAGTCTTTCACTGCTGCCAGAGCGTCTATCCATCGATGAAATCACGCGGTGGTGGCAAAATCATTTTGATCGGATCGCTGACTAGTGTCCAAGGACTTGGCGTTGCACCTGTCTATTCAGCGACAAAGGGCGCTGTTGTGCAGTTAGGTAAGAGCCTTGCTGCTGCATGGGGAGCCGACAATATTCAGGTTAATACGATTTTGCCGGGGTGGATTGTCACTGAGATGACATCGGTGACGCGAGCAGTTCCAGGGCTGCCTGAACATGTCTTATCGCGAACACCTGCAGGTCGATGGGGAAGTCCTGCCGACTTTGAAGGAATTGCCACCTTCTTTGCATCTGGTGCAAGTGACTTTGTGACAGGTACAGATATTCAAATCGATGGTGGATTTACCAGCACCCTTGCAATCTTTGATCTACCTAAGAATTAGCCCTTAAAAACTATGACTTGTGGGCAATGCAGTGATTGGTGATCTCACCAATACCTTCGATGCCAGTCTTTACTAGATCACCTGCTGCTAAGTAGACAGGTGGCTTAAAGCCAAGGCCTACGCCAAATGGTGTTCCAGTGTTGATGACATCTCCTGGGAAGAGCTCCATAAATTGGCTGATGTACCAGACGATGTGATCTATACCAAAGAGAAGATCATCGGTATTTGAATCTTGCTTCATCACATCGTTGACGCTGCACCAGAGACGCAAGTTATGTGGGTTGATCTCATCTCCAGTAACAATTTCTGGACCGATGGGATTAAATGTGGGAAATGACTTTCCTTTCACCCATTGTCCTGATCGTTCGATCTGCCAGTGGCGCTCAGAGACATCTTGCGAAATTGTGTAGCCAAGGATGTGGTTCTTGGAGCTTTCAGGTGATTCGAGATAGAGCGCACGCTTACCAATAACGATGGCTAGTTCGACCTCGTAATCTGTAGCAAGGCTATTGGGTGGAATCACAATGTCATCGTTTGGGCCGACGACGCTATCTGGAGCCTTCATAAAGATCACAGGCTCTGCTGGAGTATCAGCATTTGTCTCTTTGATATGTCCGAGATAGTTAAGACCCACGCAGATCACTTTAGTTGGGCGATTTATCGGTGAACCAATACGGGTAGATCCCTTTGCAACGCGTGGCAGCGCTGAGAGATCAGCAGCGGCAACCTTTGCAAGTGCACCATCTTCAAGGCTCTGGCGTGACCAATCTGAGATCAGTGAATCAACGAGGATGTACTGATCGCCTTGTAGAACTGCAGGTTTTTCTTGGCCAGCGTTTCCAATTCGTGCAATGCGCATTGCCTTACTTCCCTTCAGGTAGGCGGCCAAGGCCAGCATGGGTTTCCAGTAAACGCACATGCTTTGGTTCAAGTTCTTTCAGCGAGTTCACACCGAGCAACTTCATGGTGCGGATCATCTCTGTCTGCATAATCTGCAAGGTGCGCTCAACGCCCTCTTGTCCGCCGGCCATCAAGCCATAGAGATACGCGCGACCGATATAGGCAAAGTCAGCACCGAGAGCTAGGGCTGCAAGGACATCTGCGCCATGCATGATGCCGGTATCGATATGAATCTCAAGGTCATCCTTAAGTTCCTTCTTCACTTCAGCGAGCATATGAAGAGGAACTGGTGCGCGATCGAGTTGGCGACCGCCGTGGTTTGAAAGGATGATCGCATCTGCGCCGTACTTGGCTGCAATCTTGGCATCTTCAACGGTTTGAATTCCCTTAATGGAGAGCTTGCCATCCCATTGTTCGCGAATCCATTCCAGATCATCAAAGGTCATGGTCGGATCGAACATAAAGTCGAGGAGTTCTGCGACAGTGCCTTCCCAGTTAGACATTGATGCGAAGGTGATGGCAGGTGTTGTCAGAAAGTTGATCCACCACTCAGGACGAGGTGCGGCATCGAGCAAGGTCTTTACTGTAAGTCGCGGTGGAACAGTTAGACCATTGCGGGCATCGCGAAGACGCGCTCCTGCTGCTGGAACATCGACGGTGAGCATCAGATGCTTGACTCCGGCATCTTGGGCACGCTTCACAAGTTTCATACTCGCTTCGCGGTCTTTCCACATATAAAGCTGGAACCAGTTGACGCCATGAGGTGAGGCTTTGACGACATCTTCGATCGTTGACGTTCCTAAAGTGGAGAGCGAGAAGGGAATGCCAAATTTTTCAGCAGCGCGTGCGCCTGCGATCTCACCTTCGGTATGCATCATTCGGGTAAAGCCAGTAGGTGCGATACCAAATGGCATTGCAAACTTCTCACCTAAAATTTCACAAGAAGTATCAACGTTCTTTACATCGTGCAAAATATTGGGACGAAATTCAAGATCAAGATACGAGCGGCGTGCGCGAGCCAGCGTTACTTCAGATTCAGCGCTGCCATCTGTGTAATCAAAGGGACCTTTAG
>WLGP01000082.1 GCA_009703165.1 Actinomycetota bacterium
GTGGGTGGAATTCGCCTACGCGATCTTCGTAATGGCCTCACAATCCCGCCACGTATTCGAATCTCAACGGTCTTTGCAATCGCGCGAAAGCCAATTTGGTGGCTCAATCTCTTCACAACAAAGAAACTTGAGTTCGCCGCATTTCGTGGTTGGAATAAGTCGCTGCTGGAACTTTCAAATACGATTTACTCACCATCTATCTCCTTTGAAGATATCAAGTGGCTGCAGAGCGCTTGGGATGGGCCAATTATCGTTAAAGGTGTTCAGAACGTGGCCGATGCGAAGATTCTCGCCGATTTAGGAGTGCAGGGCATTGTTCTATCGAGCCATGGCAGCAGACAACTCGATCGCGGGTTGGTTCCTATCGAGATTCTTCCTGAAGTAGTTGCAGCCGTTGGCGAGAAGATCGATGTCTTTATCGACGGTTCGTTCATGTCAGGACAAGATGTCTATGCGGCAATTGCACTTGGTGCGAGAGCTGTCTTGGTAGGCAGGGCTTATCTCTATGGCGCTATGGCTGATGGTGAACGTGGAGTTGAGAAGGTAGTTGAGCTGATGCGTCGTGATTTCGTAAATACGATGGCGCTAACTGGCAATAGAACGTTGGCCGAAGTGCGCCAAACAGGTGCGATCCTTCGGGTTCAGCAATAGGTGTAACCGTGGCCAATAAACCAGAGCTTTTCTTAGAGGCAGATGCCCATACTGGTGAAGGACCTGTTGTTGATGGCAACTACCTTCATTGGGTAGATATTCCAACTGGATTGATCTACCGGACTGATCTGGCGAGTGCGAAGACAGAGAGCGTCAACATAGGAAAATCAGTTGGTGCTGCTGTACCGCTCGAATCAAAAGATGGATATGCCGTTGCATATGAAGATGGATTTGGCGTTGTGGAAGATGGAGAGCTTCAACCCATTGATACATTCTTAAGCGATCCTCATTACCGAATGAATGATGCAAAATGTGATACGCGCGGACGACTTTGGGGTGGAAGTTGCCACAACGATTTCACTGCCGGTCTTGGAAAGTTACATCGCTGGGACGGCAAAGCGTCAAATAAAGTGATGGTCGAAAATCTTGCGCTGCCTAACGGCTTGGGCTGGAATAAAGAGAACACCTTGATGTATCTCGCTGACAGCATTTCACAGACGATATTGGTCAGTGATTTTGATTTAGCAGATGATTTTCTACCAAGTTTTCGCGAGCTGATCACAATCGACTCAGGATTTCCTGATGGCCTTGCCGTAGATAATGAAGGATGTATCTGGTTGGCAGTCTGGGGAGCTGGTCGAGTTATTCGCATTTCTCCGCAAGGAGCAATCATTGCAGAGCACCACTTTCCAGTCTCCCAAGCATCTAGTTGTGCGTTCGGTGCAGATGGAACCCTCTATGTGACCTCAGCGAGAAAAGAGTTATCAGAATCTGAATTAGCCAAGCAACCTTTAGCCGGCTCTATCTTTACTCTTGCAACAGATACCTCAGGTGTTCCGATTTCGAAATTTAAGGGGTTGGCATGAGACATGTAACGCTGAAGAGCGCTGATCTAGAACTTCTGCTCGATCCTAGTTTCGGCGGCGATATTCTCTCGATCAAGACTGTGGCCAATAATCAAGAGTT
The DNA here is from genome assembly GCA_009703165.1 of Actinomycetota bacterium. Classification (GTDB taxonomy): domain Bacteria; phylum Actinomycetota; class Actinomycetes; order Nanopelagicales; family Nanopelagicaceae; genus Planktophila. Next base: position 1,618 of record WLGP01000082.1, read on the forward strand.
ACTTTTGAAGACTCCGTGGGCAGATCGCGCAGAGGAAGTAATCTCAGGTGATCAGACTCCATTCTCACTCGATCCTGTCGCACATTGGATGGAGCATTACCGTGGCGGTTGGCAGTTGATCACACCAAATGCCGGCCATCCGCGCGAGATTCATGGGGCTGCTGTTGGTTTCCATGGAGAGGCTGCAATTTCGGTATGGAAGGTAGTCGAATCTCAAGCCAGCAAAATCCACATCGCACTTGAGTTGATTTCGATTCCAGTTCGAATCGAGCGAGTGATCTCTCTTGATAAGAATGAAATCTCTATCACTGATGAAATCACCAATCTGAGCTCCCTTGATCTGGAGTTTGATTACTCAAGCCACCCAGCATTTGGGGGAGATCTCCTTGATGGGGAAGTATCTATTGAGACAAGTGCTACAAAGTTCACCCTTGATGACGATACCGAGAGCGCACATGGTGTCGCAGGTAGCTCTCATCAGTGGCCACTGATTAAGGGCGAGAATGGGAAAACTCTAGATGTAAGTAAGTTGCCAACCAACGGAACAAATTTATTTGTCTTTGGTTGGCTTTCAGAGTTCGATGGTCCAAAGTGGTATCGAGTCACAAATAAAGCCAAGAATCTCTCCTTTGAGATGAAATGGGAATCTGAATTTCTGGACTTTGCCTGGTTCTGGTTGGAATTCAATAGCTCTCAAGGTTTTCCTTGGTTTGGAAGAGTCCGCACCTTTGCGATTGAACCATCTAGCACTCAGACAAGTGGAAAGTCTCGCAAGAGCATCTTGAAGTTAACGCCACATCAATCAACCCAGATCAAGCAGAGAGTTACGGTGACATTCTGATGAAGGTACTTATTACAGGAGCAGCTGGGCTAATCGGCAGCGAGATCGTAAAGTCACTTGTCGATGCTGGCCACCAAGTCCTTGCTACAGACCGCGTTGAGATCAATCCATCTCCAACAGTGAGCTTTCAAAAAGGTGATCTCACATCTCCTGATTTCATCACAGAGTTAGATTTTTCCTGTGATGCCGTTATTCACTTAGGTTCGGTACCTGGTCCGCTTCACGATACAGATGCCAATGTCTTACAGAACAACGTGATGGGCACCTATCAAGTATTTGCTGCAGCGGTCGAGAAGAAGGTTCCGCTCGTTATATACGCATCAAGCCTTTCCATCTATGGAACTGCATGGTCGGGCCCTTGGACATCACCTGAATATGCACCATTTGATGAGAACCATGCCCTTCATCACTATGAGAGTTACGCACTTTCTAAAGAGGTAAATGAACGCTCTGCAGATATGTGGGCAAATAGAAGTGCAACCGCCTTTATTGGCTTGCGTTTCCCACATACAAATACAGCAGAAGTCTTCTATGAATTTAGGAGAAAGATGGAAGAGGGCGATCAGGAAACGTTAAAGACCGGCGCAAAGATTCTCTGGTGCTATCTCGACCTACGCGATGCTGCTAACGGGATCTTAGAAATCTTGAGTAAAGGCGCTAAGGGTTCTGCCACCTATAACTTTGCAGCTCCTGACACCTTTGCGCATAAGCCAACGCTAGATATGTTGGCCGAATATCACCCAACGACAGAAGTTGTAGGTCACTTGCCGGGCTACACATCAATCTTTGATTGCTCTCAGTGGCTGGAAGATTTCGGATATAAACCGCAATATCTGCTCGACCGCGGCTAAATCACGATTTCTCGTGCAATAGACTTCACTCATGAAGAGATACACGGTGGCAATTGTTGGCGCAGGGCCAGCAGGGTATTTCGCCGCCCAAGCGCTGCAGAATCTGCAGAGTGATGACCTCGCATTCTCTATCGACATTATTGAACGCCTACCAACCCCTTGGGGTTTAGTGCGAAGCGGTGTGGCACCAGATCACCCAAAGATTAAGACAGTTGCAAAGGTCTTCGAAAAGGTTGCTACTGCAGGAAATGTTCGCCTCTTTGCAAATGTTGAGCTGGGCAGAGATATCTCGATCGAAGATTTGAAGTCGGCATATGACGCAGTTGTTATCGCAACAGGTTCTTCACTTGGTAAGAAGTTAGGCATTCCTGGAGAAGAGCTTGCTGGATCGATGTCGGCCGCCACTTTCGTCCCTTGGTATAACGCCCACCCAGACTTTAAGGATGAGCAGGTAGATCTCTCCACAACAACGGCAGTTGTTATCGGTGCGGGAAATGTGGCGATGGATGTGGCCCGTATGTTGGCCCTTGAACCAAGTGAGTTAGATCCAACAGATACCGCCGATCATGCAATCGATGCTTTTAAGTCCAGCGCCGTGCGCACCGTCATTATTAGCGCGCGACGAGGTGCAGAACATGCCGCCTTTACCTCACCAGAGTTACGTGAATTACCAAAGCTTGAGCACACCAATGTGATTATCGAAAAGCGCGATATCGATGAAGCGGTCGCTCGCGCCGGTGAGAACATCGAAAAAGATGTGAAGAGCAACCTTGATGCGATGTCACTGATCGCCGACCAAGTACCTGCCGGCCACGAGCGCACGATGAAATTCCAATTTATGGCTACCCCGAAAGAGATTCGTGGAAGTGACAAGGTTGAAGAGATTGTCTTTACCAAGACTGGTAGCGATGAAGAGTTTTCAATTAAGTGCGGTTTGGTAATTACTGCAATTGGTTACGAGGCTGCGCCTCTCGAGGGGATTCCATACGAACGTGGAAAGGTAGTAAATACCGATGGACGCGTTACAGAAAATCTCTACGTTGTAGGTTGGGCAAAGCGCGGACCTTCTGGAGTCATCGGCACCAATAAATCGGATGCTGCAGATGTAATGAAGTTACTGTTAGAGGATTTGAAAGAACCAAAGCCCGTCACAGATATTGCAAATGCTTTAAGTGGTGTAGAGGTAATCACCCAGGGTCACTGGGAGGCCATCAACGCCGCTGAAGTTGCAGCGGGTGAGGCCAAGGGTAAACCTCGGGTTAAGAGTGTTGCGAGAGACGAACTCTTAAAGCTGGCAAAACTCTAGATTTAACAATTTCTCAACCCTGTCGTTACCCGATTTTGCGGCGATGAAATGATCGGCTGACTACGATGCCGCTATGAAGACAACCCTCACACCCAAGAAAATCACTAGCTGGGGCACTCTCGCCCTTGCTACATCGTTACTAGTCTCAGTACTAGTTCCAACTGCACAGGCGAATACATATTCGCTTCCAGGTGCTCCGACAAATGTCACCTCTTATCTAGGTTCTCGCGGCGTTGTTGTTAAGTGGACGCCATCTACCGCTGTTACACCTTCAATTACCGGGCACGTTGTTTCAGCTGGCCCAGGTTCATGTCCAATCTTTGTTCCGGCAGGAAGCAAATCAGTTGTCACCATGCCAGTTGTCGAGGGTCAGCCTGCTGGCACACCTGTTGTCCAGGCTGTCAACGCATATGGCTTCTCAAAGTCAACGGCCTCAAACAAGAGCTACACA
>WLGP01000083.1 GCA_009703165.1 Actinomycetota bacterium
ATTCCACAGATGCATAGCGTCCGCGCAAAGAGCACCTTCGCTTTCTCGGTGCCGACCTATCAAGTATTTGTTGATGTACGCGATACAACGTTGGCACAATTCTTGGAGATGCGTAGCAAGTTACTGGCTCTTCCTGGAACAAATGCTCACTTCACATTACTTGCACCATGGAAGGTATTGGCTAAGCGTTATTCACCAGTAGGTGATATCCACGCAGATTTGCGCGAGATTCGTAACTGGCTTCAAGGAGACCCGCAGTATTCGTTTGAGGAGATCGCTGTCGATGCCCAGATTGGTGTCGAAGAAATTCTTGAGAGCTTTACCCACGGATCGACTCCGTATTACATCTTTGTCGAAGCGCGGATGGAGATTAATCTCAAAGATCTCATTGATTACCTTCTATCAAGTGGCCAAGGCCTTGTCGGAGTTGCAGATAAGGCTGATCGCAGAGCCTTTGCACTCTTTGGCCCAGCGTTAGGTCGTGCGTTAACGGTTGATGGCTCGCTCTATAAGAGTATTTCGCGCCAGTGGGGCGTGCTCTGGCTCAGCGATGATCGCTTTGCTCTGATCAATCAAGGAAAACATAATCGCCTCCGTCGATTTGCTCGTTATCTCAAGCGCGAAGGTAAGAAAGTTAATTCACCTAAGCAACTACTCATTTTTATCAAGAAGATTGCATCTCTGGTCTTAAGAAAAGTGCTGGGCCGTGGCTAAGCCAACGATCATCCTTGCAACAAGCAATGGAATCGGGATGGGCCACTTGGCACGTGCATCTGCTGTTGCGCGCGAATTATCGGGCAGCGCTAACCCTGTACTCGTTTCGGTAGCTGGCGGCATCGCTGAGATTCCATCGACGATGGGGATTCCTTGCGAATACATCCCTGGCAAGACCCGTGGATGGATGCCTGCCCATAAATGGGATAGATATTTTCGCGATCGCCTCATTGCAATTGCAGATGAGACAGGCGCATCGGTTATTTCATTTGACGGAGTAGTTCCTTACCCTGGATTTATTGCCGTTAAATTAAAGCGACCACAGATCAAGATCGTCTGGGTAAGGCGCGGATTGTGGCAGAAGAACATTTTGAGATTTGCACTTCCACTTCAATCACGATTAGTTGATGCCATTATCGAGCCCGGGGATATCGCTCGTTCATACGATCATGGCCCGACCTCAGATCGCCACGATGCAACAATTACTTCGCCTGTATCGCTCTATTCTGCAGATCGCGCACTCGATCGCGATAGCGCTAGAAAAACTCTTGGACTAGATCTCAATCGCCCGGCAGTGCTTGTTCAACTAGGTACTGGCGATAGCGATATGAATGAGAAGATGACGGCAGCCCTTGTAGGTTTACTTGGCTGGAAAGATCTACAAGTTGTTTTAACTAAAGATCCAGTTGATAGCAACGGTAAGAGCCTTGCTCCGAGTGGCCTTGATATCAAAGTTCTTCGCTACTTTCCATTAGCTGATGTATTGCCTGCATTTGATGCAGCAATTGCGGCAACTGGCTATAACAGCGTGCACGAGCTCTTGCCTGTGCGTATTCCGACAGTATTGATCTCAAATATTCGCGGAACCGATGATCAGGATGCTCGCGCGCGCTGGTGTCAGGATCATGGCTACGCCCTGCGCGCAGAGCATTCAGATCTGGCAGATATCACTGCAAAGGTGAAGCAGTTGCAATCTTCTGATCTCCGCCAGAGCCTTTCACGCAAGTGCGCTGAACTATCAGATACATCAGGTGGTGCTGAAGTTGCACAGTTGCTATTAGATTTGGCAGCCAAGACCAAGAAAACTCATTGGCTTAAACAACTTTTCCGACTTATGGCAACGCAGGCAATCCATAAAGCAACCTATCTCTATCGTGTTATTCGACCACAGAAGAAGAGTGCCAACGTTGATAACGCCAGCGCACTCTTTAGCGCTGAGATCGACGCTGATTTCTTACGCGCACATATCCGTGGGACTCAACGTTTTGAACAACTCATTCCTGGTGCAAGCAGCGTGTATATAAAGCGTCGTCATGAAATCGCACGTGATGCATATGGCAAATGAGCTAACTAAGGAAGGCGCTAAAGAGATTGTTCTCTCGCTTGCTGCCGGTTCTGCACGGACAATTATTGGCATCGTAGGAAAACCCGGTGGTGGTAAATCAACGCTCTCAAAGTTTCTACTTAAAGGGTGCGATGAAACTTTAGTATCAGTCCTACCGATGGATGGCTTTCACCTCAGCAATAAAGTTCTGAAGTCATTAGGAAGATCAGATCGAAAAGGTGCGCCAGATACCTTTGATGTAAAAGGTTTTGCTGAGATTCTCAATCGCGTTGCACACGATCAAATAAATCCGATCTACTACCCAATCTTTGATCGCTCTATCGAGGAATCAATTGCAGCTCAAGGCGTTGTTCTACCAAGTACGCGAGTTGTCATTGTTGAAGGAAATTACCTCATGCATGATCGCGATGGTTGGCAAGAAATATCACCCCTACTAAATCAGAGCTGGTATGCCTACCTTGATGAAGATATTCGCATCTCACGTCTGATCTCACGCCATATCGCCTTTGGTAAAGATCCTGAGAGCGCGAAAGCCTGGGCAAAGGGGAGCGATCAGGCCAACGCCGATCTCATTGAAGCGAGCGTGGCCCGCTGCGATTTCGTTATTCACTCATAGCTACGCGTATAGTGTGCCTACGTGCGATTCTTAAATACACCCACGTATGACCTGACCTACGACGATGTCTTTATGGTGCCAAGTGCATCAGAGCTCTTAAGTCGAATGGATGTTGATCTTGCATCAACAGATGGATCAGGAACAACAATCCCTCTCGTAGTTGCCAATATGACGGCAATCTCAGGTCGACGTATGGCAGAGACTGTCGCCCGTCGTGGAGCGATCGCAGTAATCCCACAAGATATTCCACACGCAGTTGTGCACGATGTGATCTCTTGGGTGAAATCGCGCCACGTCTTCTTTGATACAGCAATCACTCTTACCCCAACTGACACTGTTGCCGATGCGATGAGCTTGATTCATAAGCGCGCACACGGTGCGATCGTTGTCGTTGAAGGTAAGAAGCCGGTAGGAATTATCACCGAAGATGATTGCACCTCAGTTGATCGATTTACTCAAGTCTCTCAGGTGATGAGCAAGAACCCATTTGTGATTCCAGATTCCTTTAACCCACGTGAAGCCTTTGATTTCTTACACGAACACCGCCGCACAGTTGCGCCAGTAATTAACGCTGCTGGCGAACTCGTTGGAATCTTGACTCGCGTTGGCGCACTCCGTGCAACGCTCTATTCACCAGCAGTTGATGCAAAGGGTCGCCTGCGTATCGCAGCAGCTGTTGGAATCAATGGTGATGTCGCTGCCAAGGCAAAGGCGCTCATTGATTCAGGTGCTGATGTACTCGTTGTCGATACCGCCCACGGTCATCAGAAGAAGATGATCGAAGCGCTCAAGATCATTCGCGCACTGAGCCCAACTATTCCAATTGTTGCAGGAAACGTTGTTACCGCCGAAGGTACTCGCGAATTAATCGCAGCAGGTGCCGACATTATTAAGGTGGGCGTTGGGCCAGGTGCTATGTGTACAACACGCATGCAGACAGGTGTTGGTCGACCACAATTTTCAGCTGTCCTTGAGTGTGCTGCAGCTGCAAAGGAACTGGGTAAATCAGTCTGGGCAGATGGCGGAGTTCGCCATCCGCGCGATGTCGCACTTGCTCTTGCAGCAGGTGCATCACAGGTGATGATCGGTTCATGGTTTGCAGGAACATATGAATCGCCTGGAGATCTACAACGCGATGCCAGCGGTAAATTATTTAAGGAATCTTTCGGAATGGCATCTGCTCGCGCAGTAGCTGCCCGTACCTCAACCGAAGATGCCTTTGATCGCGCCCGCAAGGCGCTCTTTGAAGAGGGAATCTCAACATCGCGGATGTATCTCAACGCAGCACGCCCCGGCGTTGAAGATCTCCTTGATGAGATTATCGCCGGCGTACGTTCATCATGTACTTATGCAGGTGCGCACGATCTCAAAGAATTTTCAGAGCGCGCAGTAGTCGGCATTCAATCTTCTGCAGGATATGCAGAAGGTCGTCCGCTACATGCTTCGTGGACTATTTAGCCGCGAAGAGCGATAGCAAACTCGCGGAAATCTTCAACAAGGAGATCGATCTCTGCTTGGCCATGTGCCAATGAGATCAACCACTGCTCATCTAGTCCCGGGGGAGTGATGATTCCGCGGTTAAGTGAGAAGAGCCAATGCGCTTCTGCGATTGTGAAATCGGTCGCCTTGTAATCGCGATAGTTGCGAACCGGTGTTGTCGACCAGGTGACGCAACCTTTCACACCAAAACCAACGGTGTGTGCAGGTAGCTCGTACTCGTCGATGATTGCACTGATGCGCTCAAGTGCCTGCAAATTAAGCGCTTCAGCCTTTGCCATCGCCTCATCTGTACAGATGCGATCGATTGCTCGAATACCAGCCATAGCAAGTGGATTTCCATTAAATGTTCCAAAGTGGGCCATCTTGCCGTTGGTGACATAATCCATGTACTTCTTCTTTCCACCAAATGCTGCAAGTGGAAGTCCGCCGCCAATAGATTTTGCAAGAGTAATCAAATCTGGCTTAACACCTAAACGAGCTGATGCGCCATTTGCTCCTGCTGTAAGTCCTGTCTTGACCTCATCAAAGATGAGAACGACGTTGTACTTATCGCAGAGTGCGCGAACGCCTTCGAGGTATCCGACATCAGGAAGAACAATTGCAAGGTTCTCCAGAACAGGCTCAACGATAAAGCAGGCAATCTTCTTTGCATTCTTCTTAAACATCTTCTCGAGAGCCTCGAGGTTATTAAATGGGACGACGTAGATATCTCCTGGAACCAGGTTGGAGTCGATGTGAGCCTTTGGCTTCTCAGGATTCCCAATTTTATCCAGCGGAGGCTTTGAGGAGACAAC
>WLGP01000084.1 GCA_009703165.1 Actinomycetota bacterium
GTGATGATGTTTGCAGCGTTGTTGTCGTTTGGTGCAAGAACTGCATCAACCTTTCCACCAACTGCTGTAAGAGCCTGCTCGAACAATGTTCCAGCCTTAGCGCCATCCCATGTTCCAGCCATTTCGAAGATTGGCTTAACGCCAGCTGGCTCTAGAACTGAAAGTGCTCCATCAAAGAACATCTTTGCATTTCCATCTGAAGGATCTCCCTGACCGTAGATAACACGGGCAGTCTTTGGATCCTTACCAGCTGCTGCTAGACCATCAAGAATTGCCTGACCCTGAAGTGCTCCAACTGACTCGTTGTCGAATGACACGTAGTAGTCAGCACCTTCGATTGGGCGGTCGTAAGCGATAACAGGAATTCCTGCTTCCTTAGCCTTGGCTGCAACTTCGATACCAGCACCCTGGTAATCAACAAGGATCATTACACCGCAGCCCTTTGTGAGCATCTGGTCAGCAATTGTTGCGTACTTTGCTGTATCGCCTTGTGCGTTCTGAATATCTGTTTCAAATCCTGCACCTGTAAGTGCTGAATCCATTGCTGGACGATCTCCATTTTCCCAACGTGTTGATGACTCTGAGTCAGGAAGGATCATGCATGCACGCTTTGCTGATGCATCATCGCTGCTTGAGCAGCCTGAGATCAACAAAGCTGCTGCTGATGCAATTGCACCAGCAATAACTAAACGGCGCTTTGCCATATGTTTTACCTTTCGAAAGGTGATCACGTCCCTGGCTAAATCTGTTTTAGCCAGACATGAGGTCGTGAACCAAGGAGAGCGTATTGGCTCACCCCTGAGAGGTCACTACCCTTTTGGTTACGATTTGGTAAACGCATGAGAGAGCCGTAAGCGGGTAACCTTGCGCCATGACCACGCAATCACAGTCCGAAGCACTGGCTGCAGCGATCACCGCTGCGATCGGGGCTGCGATTGAGCGTGGGGATTTACTGGGAACGATTCCAGTAACTATTCCCCTAGAGCGTCCAAAAAATCGCGACCATGGGGATTACGCCACCTCGGTTGCCCTGCAGCTAGCTAAGCCGGCCGGCAAGTCGCCGCGGGCAGTTGCAGAACTTTTACAGTCCGATCTTCTGGCACTTGAATCTGTAAGTGCCGTTGAGATTGCTGGCCCTGGCTTTATCAACATCACTCTCAATCGATCAAGCCAAGCAGAACTTGTACGAACAATTCTTTCGAGTGCGCAACAATATGGAATCGGTAATGCGCTCAATGGAGTTGCAATTAACCTCGAATTTATTAGCGCCAACCCAACAGGGCCGCTACATCTTGGACATACACGTTGGGCAGCAGTCGGCGATGCGTTAGGTCGCGTTCTCACTGCAGCAGGAGCACAGGTAACGCGCGAGTTCTATATCAATGACCGCGGAAATCAGATGGATCTCTTTGGAAAATCTGTTGAAGCCGCAGCCCTTGGTCTACCGATTCCAGAAGATGGTTATCAAGGTGGATACATCAACGATTTGGCAGATGTAGTTGTCGCCGAAAACCCAGGAATTAAAGATGCCGCAGCAGATACTCGCTACGAATCTTTCCGCGAAGCCGCCTACAAAGTTCAACTTGCCCAGCAGCAAGGTGTCCTTAATACCTTCAATACACATTTTGATGTCTGGTTCTCTGAGCGCTCTCTACACGAGGCAGGTGCAGTTGAACATGGAATCGACAAGTTGCGCCAGCAAGGACATGTCTTTGATTCAGAGGGTGCAATCTGGTTGCGCACGACAGATTTTGGTGATGATAAAGATCGCGTGATTACCAAAGCCAATGGCGATCTCACCTACTTTGCATCCGATACTGCTTATTACATCAATAAGCGCGAACGCGGCTTTGATATCTGTATCTACATGCTCGGCGCCGATCACCACGGATACGTCAATCGTCTACGCGCAACGGCAGCCTGTGCTGGCGATAACCCTGATTACAACGTCGAAATTCTCATCGGCCAATTGGTCAAAATCATGGAAGGCGGGGAAGAGGTTAAACTCTCTAAGCGCGCCGGAACGATCATCACTCTTGAAGAGCTGGTCGAGAAGGTAGGCGTAGATGCTGCCCGCTATACCTTGATCAGATATCCCGTTGATACTCCGATGGTGATGGATATCGATATCTTGCGCCGCAATACAAATGAGAACCCTGTCTATTACGTGCAATATGCACATGCGCGCATTGCCGCAGTCCTTCGCAATGTTGCTGAACTTTCTATTCCGATGGGGCTCGATCACTTCGATCCAACTCAACTCACACACGATCGCGAAAATGAGTTACTTGGAACCTTGGCTGAATTTCCGAGCGTAGTTGCAGCTGCGGCTCAATTCCGTGAACCACATAGAATTGCTCGATATCTCGAAGAGTTAGCCGGGGTCTATCACGGCTTCTACGCAGATTGCCGCGTTCTTCCTCTGGGCGATGACGTCGCCTCACCTCTTCACTCTGCGCGCGCCAATCTCTGCGCAGCAACTAAGCAGGTCATCAAGAACGGTCTTGATCTGCTCGGCGTAAGCGCACCGGAGAGGATGTAATAGATATGTGGTCACCTGCTATCTCATTTGAAAAAGGATCTCTGGCAGTCAGCGGATTGAGCGCTCGCCAATTGGCTAAAGAATTTGGAACACCGACTTTCTTCATCGATGAAGATCACTTCAGGGCTCGCGCTGCGGCATGGGCTCGTTCGCTCGAATCACATTTCGGCGCATCAGCAGGCGAGGTCTACTACGCTGCTAAAGCCTTTATCTGCATAGATATTGCCCGTTGGATTAAAGAAGAAGGTATTGGCATTGATGTCTGCACTGGGGGAGAGCTCGCTGTAGCACTTGCAGGCGGCATTGATCCTAAGAAAATTGAGGTACATGGCAACAATAAATCTCTTGCTGAAATTGATCGCGCTGTATCTGTAGGCGTAAAGACCATCGTGATCGATTCACTCTACGAGATCGAGCGAGTGGCAGCATCTGCAGCAAAGCATGGGGTTCGTCAGGGTGTACTGCTGCGCCTTACTCCAGGAGTTCAGGCGCATACACACGAGTCAATCTCGACCGCTCATGAAGATGTGAAGTTCGGTTTCTCCATCGCAAGTGGCGCAGCATCTGCAGCCGTTGCACAAGTCTTACAGCACTCTTGCCTTGAGCTCCGTGGTTTCCATTGCCACGTTGGTTCACAGATCTTTGGCACTGATTCATTTGAGTTAGCTGCAACTCGCATTATCGCCTTGATGAAGTCAGTTAAGAATGAACATGGAATTGAATTACCTGAACTCGACCTTGGTGGAGGATATGCAATCGCATACCTTCCAGGTGATGTCACTGTCGAGCCAGAAGATGTTCTGCCATCGCTGAGCGCTGTTGTGAAACGCGAATGTGCAGCCGCTGGCCTTGCACTTCCGATTATCTCGATTGAACCAGGACGCAACATCGTTGGACCAACAACATTTACCTTGTACGAAGTTGGAACTGTTAAAGAAGTTCTCTTAGAAGATGGCCGTACTCGTCGCTACATCTCAGTCGATGGCGGCATGAGCGATAACATCCGAACATCTCTCTATGACGCCAAGTACTTTGCAGTGTTGGCAGATCGCACCTCAGATGCACCATCGGCACTCTCTCGTGTAGTTGGAAAGCATTGCGAAACTGGCGACATTGTTATTAGAGATATCGAGCTTCCCGCAGATATCGCACCTGGAGATCTACTGGCCACCCCTGCAACAGGGGCATATGGCAGAAGCATGGCCAGCAATTACAACCATGTCCCACGTCCGCCTGTTGTCGCGATAAGAAATGGAAAAGCCCGCGTGATTGTCCGCCGAGAAAATGAGGCAGATCTTCTCGCACTCGATGTGAAAGAATAGGCAGATGAGATCCCCGGACCAACCAGTACGCATCGGCATGCTCGGCTGCGGTGTGGTCGGAAGCGAAGTCGCTCGCCTGATTTTGGCTGACACTCTTGAACTTTCAACTCGCGCCGGTGCCAAGATTGAATTGGCAAAGATTGCTGTTCGCGAAATCAAGCCACGTACAGGAATTCCAACAGAGCTCTTCACACTCGATGCACTCTCCATTGTTAATGATCCAACTATCGATCTGATCATTGAGGTCATGGGCGGGATTGAACCTGCGCGCGAATTAATTCTTACTGCAATCGGAAATCGTAAATCTATTGTTACAGCCAACAAGGCGCTCCTTGCAAGCCATGGTGCAGATCTCTTTACTGCAGCCTATGCTCAAGGCGAAGATATCTATTACGAAGCAGCCGTTGCTGGCGCAATTCCAATTATTCGCCCAATGCGCGATTCTCTCGCCGGTGATCACGTCGTTCGCTTAATGGGAATCGTTAACGGAACCACCAATTACATCCTGACCAAGATGCATGAAGATAATCGCGAATTTGCAGATGTATTGGCAGAGGCGCAGAAACTTGGTTATGCCGAGGCAGATCCCACTGCAGATGTTGAAGGCTTTGATGCAGCAGCCAAGGCGGCAATTCTCTCTGGCCTTGCCTTTCACACACGCGTGACTGTCGATGATGTCTATCGTGAAGGAATCTCGCAGATCACCCTTGAAGATGTAAAGATTGCAAAGTCGATGGACCACGTCATTAAGTTGCTCGCCATCGCAGAGCTAACACCGGCAGATGAAATCTCTGTCCGCGTTCACCCAGTCTTGCTCCATAAGAGCCATCCTCTGGCATCTGTTCGCGATGCCTTTAACGCTGTCTTTATCGAAGCTGAATCTGCTGGACCGCTGATGTTCTACGGACGTGGCGCAGGTGGTGCACCAACTGCTTCCGCAATCCTTGGCGACGTTGTTGCAGTCTCACGTCACATTGCACTGAACTCAATTGGTCAGCGCGAGACTGATTATGCAGATCGCGATATTGCACCGATTGAGACCACCAAGACCAAGTTCCTTATTCGCCTTGAAGTTGAAGA
>WLGP01000085.1 GCA_009703165.1 Actinomycetota bacterium
AACTGGGGGACTGAGTACGGAGTCCTTGAGATGAATGTGGGTGTTGTAGATTCACTAGAAAGTGCGATCGACCACATAGCAACCTTTGGTACACAACATACCGAAGCGATTGTGACCGAGGATAAAGAGAGCGCCCGTAAATTTATTGCAATGTCAGATTGCGCAGCTGTTATGGTCAACGCCTCCACTCGCTTTACAGATGGCGAGCAGATGGGATTTGGCGCAGAGATCGGTATCTCTAATCAGAAACTTCACGCCCGCGGCCCTATGGGGTTAGAGGCGATGACAACAACTACCTGGGTAGTCACCGGTACGGGGCAGATTCGCTCATAAGCCCTTCTTTTTATAGACTGCACTCATGAGCAGCCTGTCACGAGATGATGTCGCAAAGTTGGCAGGGTTAGCCCGCATTGAGATGAGCGAAGAAGAGCTCGTCAGCCTGGCATCGCAATTTGGAATGATTCTTGATGCAGTAGCGCGTGTGCAGGATGTCGATCTTGAGGGAGTTGCTCCCACTTCACACCCACAACCTATTCGCAATGTTTTCCGCGAAGATGTAGTCCACCCAAGCCTGACGCCAGAGCAAGCACTCTCTGGAGCTCCAGCACAAGAAGAGCAACGCTTTAGAGTTCCACAGATTCTTGGTGAAGCAGAGTGATTACTCAGAGCGCAGCATCAATGTCAGAGGCCCTTGCAAAGGGCGAGGTGACATCTACTCAATTAACGCAAGCACATCTAGATCGCATCAAAGATGTTGATCCAGCCGTTAAAGCTTTTCTCCATGTCGATACAGATGGCGCACTAGAACAAGCAGCGCGCGTTGATGCCGATCGCAGCGCAGGAAAGACACTCCACCCACTTGCCGGTATTCCACTTGCCCTCAAAGATGTTCTGACACAAGAGGGCGTTCCAACAACTGCAGGTTCAAAGATTCTGCAGGGATGGAAGCCACAGTACGACTCGACAGTGGTCTCAAAGATCAAGAACGCTGGCATTGTTATTGTCGGTAAGACCAATATGGATGAGTTTGCAATGGGCTCTTCCACTGAAAACTCTGCCTACGGCCCAACATTTAATCCGTGGGATCTCACACGTACACCTGGCGGCTCAAGCGGTGGATCAGCTGCTGCAGTCAGCGCATTTGAGGCTCCTCTTGCAATTGGTTCAGATACCGGCGGATCAATTCGCCAACCAGCTGCACTTACTGGAATTGTCGGAGTTCGACCAACATATGGCGCCGTCTCTCGTTATGGCCTCATTGCTTACTCATCTAGTCTTGATCAGGCAGGTCCATTTGGTCGTACCGTCTTAGATACAGCGCTCTTGCACGATGTGATGGCAGGACATGATCCAAAGGATGCAACAAGTATCAATGGCGCATTTCCTGATGTAGTTGCAGCAGCACGAAAGCGTGATGTTAAGGGAATGAAGATTGGCGTCATCAAGCAGTTACAGGGCGAGGGATATCAAAGTGGTGTACAGGCGCGCTTTGATGAATCACTTCAAGTCTTGGCCTCCCTCGGCGCGCAGATCGTTGAAGTCGATTGCCCAAGTTTTGAATACGCACTTGCTGCCTACTATCTGATCGCTCCATCTGAATGCTCTTCAAACCTAGCTCGCTTTGATGCGATGCGTTATGGGCTACGAGTAGGCGATAGCGATGGAGCATCTGCAGAGTCAGTGATGAACGCTACTCGTAACGCTGGCTTTGGTCACGAGGTCAAGCGCCGCATCATCCTAGGTACCTACGCGCTCTCATCTGGTTATTACGATGCTTACTATGGAAGTGCGCAGAAGATTCGCACGCTGATCATTCAAGATTATGCAAAGGCCTTTGCACAGGCAGATGTCTTGGTCTCTCCAACTGCTCCAACAACTGCATTTAAAATTGGTGAGAAATCAAATGATCCAATCGCGATGTACCTTGGCGATGTTGCAACTATTCCAGTCAATTTGGCCGGTATCTGCGGCATGAGCCTTCCTGCCGGTCTTGCAGATGAAGATAACCTTCCAGTTGGATTCCAAATCATGGCACCAGCTATGCAAGATGCGCGTCTCTACCAAGTGGGCTCAGCACTTGAAGCAGCACTCGTATCACAATGGGGCGGACATTTAATTTCAAAGGCTCCAGCGTTGGGAGGTAGCAAGTAATGGCTATCTCATACGATGACGTTGTAGCAAAGTACGATCCAGTCTTGGGTCTTGAAGTACACGTTGAACTCAATACAGAGTCAAAGATGTTCTGCTCATGCAGTACAACATTTGGTGCGCAACCAAATACGCAGACATGTCCTGTCTGTTTGGCACTTCCTGGAGCGCTGCCTGTTGTCAATGCAACGGCTATCGAATCAACAATCAAGATTGGTCTTGCCCTGAACTGTTCGATTGCGCCATATAGCCGCTTTGCTCGAAAGAATTACTTCTATCCAGATATGCCAAAGAACTTTCAGATTTCTCAATATGACGAGCCAATCTGCTTTGATGGCTATGTCGATGTGGAGATTGAGACGGATGAAGGTCCTCGCCAATTCCGTATCGAGATCGAGCGCGTACATATGGAAGAGGACACTGGAAAATCACTTCACGTAGGTGGTGCAACAGGTCGTATTCACGGCGCTGATTACTCACTCCTTGATTACAACCGTGCAGGTATTCCTTTAGTTGAGATCGTCACAAAGATTGTTCCTGGAACAGGTAAGTACGCACCTGAGGTCGCACGTGCCTACGTCGCAGAACTTCGCGACATCTTGCGCGGACTCGGAGTCTCTGATGTGAAGATGGAGCAGGGCTCGCTTCGTTGCGATGCCAACGTTTCGCTTAAGCCAATGGGATCAGATGTTCTTGGTACTCGCTCTGAGACAAAGAATGTGAACTCACTTCGCTCAGTAGAGCGCGCAATTCGCGGTGAGATGATCCGCCATGCAGAACTTCTCGATGCCGGACAGAAGGTTAAGCAAGAGACACGTCACTTCCAGGAAGATACTGGCCTGACACGTTCTGGTCGTTCAAAAGAGCAGGCAGAGGATTACCGTTACTTCCCAGAGCCAGATCTTGTTCCAGTTGCACCAGATGCTGCATGGATTGAAGAGCTTCGCGCAGCACTTCCAGAGCGACCATCACTTCGCCGTAAGCGTTTGAAGGAAGAGTGGAGCGTTCCTGATAAAGAGATGGCAGCGATGGTCAACGCTGATGTCTTGGATATCGTTGAAGCCACAGTAATTCTTGGCGCAGATCCAACGAAGGCGCGTTCATGGTGGCTTGGTGAAATTTCACGTATTGCAAATGACAAGGAAGTTGCTGTTACAGAACTTTCAATTACACCAGCAGATGTTGCAGAGATTGTTGCTCTCGTAAATAAGGGAGAGCTGACAGATAAGTTGGCCCGCCAAGTTGTTGAGGGTGTGATTGCGGGGGAGGGAAGCCCTGCAGAAGTTGTTGCAAAGCGCGGTATTAAAGTTGTAAACGATGATGGCGCACTAATGGCTGCAATCGAGAAGGTCTGTAACGATCAACCAGATACTGCGCAGAAAGTTCGCGATGGACACCTTCCTGCAGCTGGCGCTTTGATCGGTGCAGTCATGAAAGAGACAAAGGGCCAAGCAGATGCTGCACGCGTACGTGAGCTCCTACTTGGCCACTTAGGTCAATAGTTTTGGGTCAATCCGCTAATTAATGAAAGCCAGCGCCTTCTGTCTCCACTAGTGACTCTTTACCGATATTGATAAAGAAGTAGAGAACGATCGCTCCCACAAAGAGCAACGCTGCACTGAACTTAAATGCCACAGTGAAGCCATGTGTCATGGCGTATGGCATCACCTTTTCACCAAGCTGAGTATTGGCCACAGCAAATGTTGTCGTGGCTGTTGCGGCAACGGTGTTAAGAAGTGCCGTTCCAAGTGATCCACCAATCTGCTGGCTGGTGTTGACCATCGCACTTGCTACGCCGGTGTCATGGTTTGAGACAGCGTGGAGCGAAGTTGATGTCAGCGGGATAAAGACCAGGGCCATACCGCTAGACATGATGAGAAGCGATGGCAGTACATGGGTCACATATGAAGTCTCAGGAGTGATCTGAGTCAGCATCAGTAGACCAACGCTTGCTGCAAGTAAACCTGGAACCATCAAAGGCTTAGGTCCAACCTTAGGAAGAAGCGTTGATGCAATTCCGGCAAAGACAATAATTCCTGCAGTAAATGGCAAGAATGCAAAGCCTGATTTAAGCGGGCTATATCCCAAGATCACCTGAAGGTAGATACCAAGGAATAGGAACATCGAGAACAATCCTGCGCCAACAACTAGTGAGCCAAGGTATGAACCACCACGGTTGCGCTCTGTGACAACGCGAAGTGGCATCAATGGATTCTTCACGCGCATTTCGATCGCAACGAAGATGGTCAAGAGAACGACTGCAACGACAAGGAAGGTGATTGTCAGAGGATCTGACCAACCCTTGAGCGCTGCTTCGTTAAATCCGTAGGTGAGTGAGAAGAGACCCGCAGTTGCAGTGACAACACCAGGGATGTCATAGGTGTTATCTCCAGGAGCCTTTGACTCCTTGACAAACTTAATCGCCAGAACCGCAACCAAAATCGCGATCGGTGTGTTTACACCAAGGCACCAGCGCCATGAGAAGAACTCAGTAAGTGCGCCACCGAGGATCAGACCGATCGCTGCGCCACCACCTGAGATTGCACCAATTACTCCGAAAGCCTTTGCGCGCTCTTGCGGAACTGTAAAAGTTACAGAGATGATCGAAAGTGCTGCTGGGGCAAGGAGCGCTCCGAAAACACCTTGCAATGCACGGGATGCAAAGAGCAACCCTTGGTTTGAAGCGATTCCGCCAAGTGCTGATGCTGCAGCAAATCCAATCAATCCAATTAGGAAAATCTTACGACGACCCATGTAATCACCGATGCGTCCACCAAGGAGCA
>WLGP01000086.1 GCA_009703165.1 Actinomycetota bacterium
CAGAAGTATCCAGGCGCAGTAGTTGCGATCACACACGATAGATACTTCTTGGATAACGTCGCAGAGTGGATTCTTGAACTCGATCGCGGTCGGGCCTATCCATATGAAGGAAATTACTCGACATATCTTGAGACAAAGGCTGCCCGTCTTAAAGTTGAAGGGCAGAAGGATGCAAAGCGCGCTAAGCGTCTTACTGAAGAACTCGAATGGGTTCGCCAAAATGCTAAGGGTCGTCAGACCAAGTCCAAGGCACGTCTTGCTCGCTATGAAGAGATGGCGGCAGAGGCCGACAAGATGCGCAAGCTCGACTTTGAAGAGATTCAGATTCCACCTGGGCCACGTCTTGGAAATGTTGTCGTTGAGGTAGATAACTTGGTGAAGGGCTTTGGCGATCGCGTACTGATCGATGGCCTCTCATTTACCTTGCCACGCAACGGAATCGTTGGAGTCATTGGACCTAACGGTGCCGGAAAGACAACGCTCTTTAAGACAATTCTTGGTCTAGAGCCAGCCGATTCTGGAAATGTAAAGATCGGTGAAACTGTAAAGATTTCTTACGTTGATCAGTCACGTGGTGGTATCGATCCAAAGAAGTCTTTGTGGGAAGTTGTATCTGACGGTCTTGATTTCATGAAAGTTGGACAAGTTGAGATGCCATCTCGTGCATACGTTGCCGCCTTTGGTTTCAAGGGTCCAGATCAGCAGAAGCCTGCAGGTGTTCTCTCAGGCGGTGAACGTAACCGCCTCAATCTTGCACTCACGCTAAAACAAGGTGGAAACTTACTTCTTCTCGATGAGCCAACAAACGACCTCGATGTTGAAACACTTGGGTCACTTGAAAACGCTCTCCTTGAATTTCCAGGATGCGCAGTTGTGATCTCTCACGATCGTTGGTTCTTAGACCGTGTAGCAACCCACATCTTGGCCTACGAAGGTGATTCAAAGTGGTTCTGGTTTGAAGGAAACTTCGAATCGTATGAAGCAAATAAAATTGAACGATTGGGTCCAGAGGCAGCTCGTCCACATCGTGCGACATATAGAAAGCTCACACGCTAATGAAATATCTCAATCAGCAATTTGTTCGCTGGGATGACATCGATGCCTTTGGCCATGTCAACAATGCAAAGTACTTAACCTTTGCGCAGGAAGCTCGCTTCCAGTGGTCTTGGTATCAATTCGTCGAACGTAACCAAACGCCATCACTTGTAGAGATGGTCGTAGCTCGCGCTGAGGTTGATTACATCGCACCGATCTATGAGGGCGGAGCCTTTGTAGATGTCCATATCTGGGTCGACTCAGTCGGAACATCTTCATTTACCCTCAACTATGAGATCAGCTCGAAGGGCGTTCTCCATGCACGGATCAAGACTGTGCAAGTTGCCATATCTATGGAGACCAAGAAGTCTCGTCCAATTACAGATCTAGAACGCGAGTTTTTAAAAGAATACATGTTATGAAATCTAGAAGTGAGCGCGAGTGGTGGCGTGATGCTGTCACTTATCAGATCTATATCCGCTCATTTGCAGATGGCAATGGCGATGGAATCGGTGATATCGAAGGAATCCGTTCGCGCCTTCCGTATTTGAAATCCCTTGGTGTCGATGCAATCTGGATTACACCGTGGTACCCATCTCCTCAGAATGATCATGGTTACGACGTCGCCAATTACATGGATATCGAGCCAATGTATGGCACTTTGGCCGATGCCGAACTTTTAATTAAGCAGACGCACGAGCACGGAATGAAATTAATCGTCGATATCGTCCCTAATCATTCAAGTGATCAACATGTCTGGTTCCAAGAGGCGCTGCGTTCGCCGATCGGCTCACCTGCACGGGATCGCTACATATTCCGTGACGGTAAAGGCGAGAACGGAGAGCTGCCGCCAAATAATTGGCAATCAGTCTTTGGCGGACCAGCGTGGCATCGCCTCACCGATTCAGATGGCAATCCAGAGCAGTGGTACCTACATCTCTTCGCAGTTGAGCAACCAGATTTCAATTGGGAGCACCCAGAGGTTCGTGCGCACTTTGAAGAGATCCTTAAGTTCTGGCTAGATCGTGGAGTCGATGGATTCCGTATCGATGTTGCACATGCGCTGATGAAATACCCAGGGCTGCCGGATATTCCACCTGCAGAAGAGTTAGCCGCTCACGGTGAATTCGTTCCTGATGAATTTCGTCCAACGTGGGATCAAGAGGGCGTGCATGAGATTTACCGTGCATGGAGAAAGATTCTTAACTCATACCCCGGGGATCGTATGGCAGTTGCTGAAGCGTGGGTCAGTCCAGCATCTCGTATTGCGCGTTACTTGCGACCAGACGAGTTAGCTAACTCATTTAACTTCGATTTCCTCACCTCGTTGTGGGAGCCGCAGTACTTAAAGGGAATGATCAATCGCGCAGTAGATGCAATGGCAGAGGTAGGTGCACCACCTTCGTGGGTCTTTAATAATCACGATGTAACTCGCTCTGTCGATCGTTTTGATTTAGGTTTACAAAATCGCCAGGTAAATACCTTTGAGCGACAAGGTGATCCTGCAAAGTTTGATATCGCTCGCGGCACACGTCGGGCCCGCGCAGGTGCGCTACTGATGTTGGCTCTACCTGGTGGTGCCTACATCTATCAAGGTGAAGAGTTAGCAGTACCTGAAGTACGTGATATTCCTGAAGATCGCTTGAGCGATCCAATCTGGAAGATGAGCGGATATCAAGATCGAGGTCGCGACGGTTGCCGCGTGCCGATTGCTTGGAAATCAGCACCAGAAGGTGCACATGGTTTCTCATCAAATAGCGCACTGACGCCAGATCAAGCCTGGCTTCCACAGAGTCCGTGGTGGGGTTCATATTCAGTTCAATCCCAAGTTGGCGTTGCCGGCTCAACACATTCGCTCTATTCACAAGCGCTAGCAATTCGTAAGAACGAATCTGGTCTCGGCGATGGTCCGATGCAGTGGATTGATGCAGGTCCCAATGTGATCGCATTTACCCGCCCTGGAAACTTTGCTTGCTTTGTGAACTTTGGTGCACCGATTGATCTTCCAGAAGGCGCCGACGTTTTATTGGCATCGGCAGAATTAATTGATGGAAAGATCCCAACAGATACCGCCATCTGGTTACGAGTGAAGTAATGAGTACCTTCTATGACGAGATTGGGGGAGAGGAGTTCTTTACCGAACTCGTCTCTGGCTTCTACGCTCGCGTTGCAACAGATCCGATTCTGCGTCCGATGTATCCCGAAAGCGATATGAAGGGTGCCGCCTGGCGACTTCAGAAATTTCTCGAGCAATACTGGGGCGGACCAACAACGTACTCTGAAGAACGAGGCCACCCACGTCTTCGCATGCGCCACATGGGATTTCACATCGATCTAGCAGCACGCGATGCTTGGCTAAACTGCATGATGGCAGCGATCGACGATATGCAGATGCAGGATATCCATCGCAATCAATTAATTGCCTATGTTGAGATGGCTGCCCATTCGATGGTCAACCAACCCTCATAACTTATTTCTTTGAGGCATTTCCTAAGGTAAGAATTTCACCATTACGGATATACCAAAGTGTTCCATTATCTGCGCGCACAGTTGTAATGCGCAGCCCTACACGTTCGACAACGCCCTGAATCGTTAAGACATCGATGCGATCGCCAACACCGTATTGATCTTCGATCAACATAAAGATTCCAGAGATCACATCACGCACCAAAGTCTGTGCTCCAAGACCTACGGCAACGCCGACAATTCCAGCAGAGGCGATAACAGGCCCGAGATTAAATCCAAATTCGCCAAGGACCATCGCTGCGGCGACAATCCAGACAACTGCATTGAGAATTGATGTCAGTACCGATCCAATAGTGCGCGCACGCTCTGCTTGGCGACTAGCCGTACCTGGGCCAGGGCGCAGATCTGCGGTGGCAAGGCGGTTGACGGCGCGATGAATTGTTCTATGGCCAAGCCACTGGGCGATGATCGCTCCGGCTAGGACGGCGATGATGCGAAGGGGTGCTCCGCTAATCCAATCGATTGCGCTCTGAATCTGATCATTCATAGAAGAAAGGTACTTGAAATGCACCTGAAAGTTACAAGAAATTACCCTTCAAATACTGCGAAGTCGGGGTCGTTAGGTGCAAGATAGGGCAATCGGCGCGAGCCACGCGCCTTGCCACAAACGGAGCAGTGATGTCGCGAAGCCTTGTGCTTAACGCAACGTATGAACCACTCGGCGTTGTACCAGACCGCCGTGCGCTGATCCTTGTGCTTAATTCACGGGCAACAATGGTTGAGTCTTCCGGAGAAGTACTGCACTTTGCATCCGGTCAATTAGAACTCCCATCAGTTGTACGTCTCAATAAATTTATTCGCATTCCATACCGCCATGCAGTGCCTTTGTCACGACGGGCAATCTTTGCTCGAGATGGTGGACGTTGCGTTTACTGCGGGGCTAATGCAACCTCAATCGATCACGTTATTCCACGTTCACGTGGTGGTGGCCATAGCTGGGAGAACGTTGTCTCTGCTTGCCACAAGTGCAATCATGTAAAAGCAGATAAGCCACTTAAAGAGTTGGGGTGGAGACTCAGATCACTTCCACGCGAACCAGTTGGGGCGGCTTGGCGCATTCTTGGAACCGGACGGACAGAGCCACAGTGGTTGCCATATCTTGAACCATTCGGCGTGGCTGCAGCTACTGCCTAACTGACTTACACTTCCTCCTATGATTCATATGATCGCTTCAGCATTGACCATGGGCTCTGTCGAGGGCGGCGCAATGCCAGATAAGCCACTTTCTACTCTTGAAATCTTTCTCTACTTTGTTGCAACACCTGTTGGTCTCTACCTTCTCATCACCGTTCTTGTATTAGCCGGAACACGTGAGAAAAAGAAGACAGAGCCTGGCAAGAAGCCAAGCTCTGTCATCGATTCAATCGA
>WLGP01000087.1 GCA_009703165.1 Actinomycetota bacterium
ACGTTGTTGCATCAGGTACTCGTAAGGAAGAAATTCTTATGGGAACTGAAGAGCTCAATATCGTCTGGAAGCTACGTCGCGTTCTTCATGCACTTGAGCCACAAGCTGCTCTCGAACTTCTCCTTGAGAAGATGAAGGGCACAAAGTCCAACGTTGAATTCTTGATGCAGATCCAGAAGACAACGTCAGGACCAGACGACTCCAAGTAGTTTTCTACTGCCTAGAAAACTTATTTCGGGACGAAGACTTCTCTAATCACGCGGTTAACCAGTGATAGGTATGCCTCGTTATTGACTGGCTCTTCGCTTAAGTCATCAACGATCTTGCCGAGAGTCCACGCCTGCATCAACACTGCAAGTGAATGTGGATCGATATCTGCTGTAGCAAGGCCACGCTTTTGTGCACCTTGAATTACTTCAACAAGTACATCTGTGAGGCGCTGCTGTTCATGGCGAAGCAAAACCGACATTCGTGGACTTGTAATCGCTCGTCCAATTGTTAAGGCGCGCTCTTGGCGTGCACGCTTCATGCCCTCGCCCTGTGTTACTGCAGAGAGTTGTGAGAGACCGGCATACATCTCATCGCTAGTTTTTGCGCTAGCCAATAGCGATTGCAGCGCCGCAATGTTGGTATCTACATAACGAGCAAAGCGAACAATCATCGCAGCTTCAAGAAGATGATAGATATCTTCAAAGTGGTGATAGAGCGAACCCTTAGAGATATTTGAACGGTCTAGGACCATCTCAACTGTGATCTCATCGAAGCGATATTTTTCGAGAAGGTCGGCGGCGCACTCGATCAAAGCGGTCTTGGTGGGGTGGGTCGTCTTTGGCATGGCCCTATTGAACTAAAAAAATCTTATTTGCGCTTGCGGCAAGGCCTTGCCACGCGCAAACTCAAGTGTGATTCAGGACCTATTCACCGAGTTCTCACAAGGTCAGGGCCCACTCTCTAGACATAACCAGCGCAGAGTGCGTCGGGGAGTTTGCAGAACTACTTACTAGGAGTAGAAAATGATTTTAATCAAAAAAATTGGCGCAGTTACCGCTCTTGCTCTCGCTCTATCGACACCAGGAGCAGTTGCAGCCGATACACCAGCACCCCTTAACACTCTGACTGCTCGCGAGCAGGCCGTGATTGATTTCCAAAGTTCTATGGCGACATATACAGCCAGTGTTCGCGCCCTCCACGATAAGTTCCGCAGCGATCTCGCGGCATTTCAGGCAGCACAATCTGCTCGCCAAGCTTTGATTCGCCCATTGGTAGATGCGAGACAGGCAGCAGTTGCTCAAGCTAATGCCGCATTTACGGCAGCGATTGCAAATGTGACAACGCAAGAAGGACGCGATGCAGTTGTTAAAACTCGCAAAGATGCAATCGCAGCAGCACATGCAACATTTAAATCTGCAGTCGAGGCTCTCGGTGCAGCACCTGTAAAGCCAGCTAAGCCAACTCTGCCTACCAAGCCTGTAAAGCCAGCCCCGGCTCCAAAGGCTGGAAACTAACCACCGACTCTTCCGGGGGTATATCGGCTCTTTCCCGCATGGATTGAGGTGACTGCGGTCATCGATTTCTCAGGTGCGGGGGAGAGCCGATACTCTTTCCCCCTAGCAATCGAATACTTGGTTCACCGCAACAGATCGCATCACGCGAGGCTGTCGGACCCAAGTCGAAGAAGAGGAAGAACAATGAAGCCAGAGATCCACCCAGAATATAAAGAGACCCAAGTAACTTGTGGTTGCGGTGAGAAGTTTGTAACCCGTTCAACAGTTGCCAGCGGTTCAATCTACGTTGAAGTCTGCTCAGTCTGCCACCCGTTCTACACCGGCAAGCAGCGCATCCTCGATACTGGTGGACGCGTAGCTAAGTTCGAAGAGCGTTTTGGAAAAAAGAGCGCTAACTAGCTTTTTCAAGAAGACCGCATCGCTTGCCATCTCGGCTAGCGACGCGGTCTTTTTATTTACCGACAATGAAGGGAGTCAGTAATGAGTAACGATCGCTTTGCATCGGCCCATGAGATGGTCCGTGAATATCAAGAACTTGAAAAACTCATGGCAGATCCTTCAATCCATGAAGATCAAGGCAAGGCCCGCCAGCTAGGTCGTCGCTACGCCCAACTCGGTCCAGTCGTCGCCGGATTTAATGAATGGAAATCTGCAGCAGATGATCTTGAGGCCGCTAAAGAGATGGCCCTTGAAGATCCAGATTTCGCCTCCGAAATTCCCGCTCTTGTTGAGACGGTCGAGCGAACAGCAATCCGACTTGAAGAGCTCTTACTTCCACGTGATCCTAATGATGACCGCGATGTAATTATTGAAGTTAAGGCCGGCGCAGGTGGAGATGAATCCGCGCTCTTTGCTGGAGATCTCGTACGAATGTATCAGCGCTATGCAGAAAAGCGCGGCTGGAAGATTGAGATCATCGATATCACCGAATCTGATCTTGGTGGCTATAAAGATATGTCGATGGCTGTTAAGTCCAAGGGAACACAAGAGCCCGGAATGACACCATATGCACGTTTGAAATTTGAAGGTGGCGTCCACCGAGTGCAGCGCGTTCCAGAGACTGAGAGCCAGGGACGCATCCATACATCTGCTGCAGGTGTACTTGTACTTCCTGAAGCCGAAGAAGTAGATGTTGAACTTAATATGAATGATGTGCGCGTAGATGTCTATCGCTCATCTGGTCCTGGAGGGCAGTCAGTTAATACAACTGACTCAGCTGTTCGTCTAACACACGTTCCTACTGGAATCGTTGTCTCATGTCAGAATGAAAAGTCTCAGTTGCAGAATAAAGAGTCAGCGCTGCGTATTCTTCGCGCACGTCTTCTAGCTGATGCCCAAGAGAAGGCAGAGGCTGCTGCGATGGCAGAACGTAAGAGCCAGGTCCGTACTGTCGATCGCTCAGAGCGCATCCGTACCTATAACTTTCCAGAAAATCGCTTGAGTGATCACCGCGTCAATTACAAATCAAATAATTTAGATGCAGTTCTCAACGGTGAACTCGATGATGTGATTCAAGCGTTGCTTGATGCAGATAAAGCAGCAAAGCTCGCATCGACTGAGTAAGGGCCATCTTGTGATGAACTTTAAGGAATTCTTAGGTACAGGCAAGGAACAATTACGTTCTGCTGGGATCGATCCAAACGATGCTGAACATCTGATGGCATACGCCTTAGGAATCTCTCGAATGGATCTACATAACCCAGTAATTCTCGAAGATCGCCTCGCCAACTTTGGCGATCTGACTATCTTGGAAGAGACATTCTGGAAGTTACTTGATGCACGTGCTGCACATGAGCCGCTGCAATATCTGACCGGGGTTGCCTACTTTCGCTACCTTGAAATTCAGGTAGGCCCGGGCGTACTTGTTCCACGACCTGAATCTGAACTACTTGTGCAATCAGTTCTAGATCACTGCGCAAACCTCACGGGAGCAATCAGCGTTGTTGACCTTGGATCAGGTTCAGGTGCACTGGCACTTGCCATCGCTACTGAAAATCCAATGACCCACGTGATTGCAGTAGAGAAAGATCCTTTAGCAATCGAATGGCTGAAGAAGAATGTTTCGCGAATCAATGAGCAGGTGCGCATCGTTGAAAGTGATGTCGTTGATGCGCTCGAAGGCGTTAAATGCGATGTTGTCATCGCCAATCCACCATATGTTCCAGATAGCCAAGTCTTACCGCGCGATGTTGCAGATCATGAACCGGCGGTTGCTCTCTTTGGAGGACCAACTGGCCTTGATATTCCAGGGCGCTTTATCGATACCGCAACGCGACTGCTCAAATCAGGGGGATTCTTCGCTATTGAACATACTGAAGATCAAGGTTCTGCGATTGCATCTTTACTCGAGGAGAACTTCGCCGATATCGTGCTCCATCGTGACTTGACGCAACGGCCACGATTTACAACAGCGACTCGACGATAGGAGAAGATGTGGCAACGCAGGTAACTTTCGACCCATCGAACCCTTCTGAGCATGTAGCACTTGCGGCAAAGAGTCTTCGCGATGGATACGTCATCGTTGCTCCTCATGAAAATGGATACGTCTTACTTTCAGATGCCTTCTCTCCAGATTCAGTTCGTGCGATGCACGTTCTGCGCGGTGATGATCTAGGTGTTGCAGCTCAAGTTGTGATCTCTGATCTACAACAAATTGATGGATTAGCTCGTGATGTAACACCTGATGCTCGGACCTTGATGGAGAAATTCTGGCCGGGTCCCTTATCGCTCTCACTTCGCCCACAAGCAGGGTTGTCATGGGATCTTGGTGATGATGGAAAGCTTGATTGGGTCTGTCTGCGCCAACCTGAACATCCATTTCTGCAACTACTTATTAAAGAGACTGGTCCATTAGCGATTGCAAGTGGGGCACTTGCTGGTCAATCTCCATTGCAGGATCTTGGCCATCTCCAACATCTTGGCCACGAGATCGCAGTAATCATCGACAGCGGCGTGATTGAGATCGCCCCGGCTTCGACACACATGCAATGTGAGAGCGCTGGCGTAACCCTTTTACGCGAGGGATCGATCACACGTAGTGAGATCGAGAAGGCTATCCCTGCAGTAGTTATCTCCTAGGGCTAGGCTTGCCGCCATGACCGATACCTTCTATGGCCCAGATTTTGAACTGCTCTCTCAGCAAGATCCAGATATTGCAGCAGTCCTGCTTTCAGAACTTCGCCGCCAGCAGAGCAATCTTCAACTGATTGCATCTGAGAACTTCACATCTCGCGCGGTATTGGCAACGTTAGGTTCAACCCTTTCCAATAAGTATGCAGAGGGCTATCCAGGAAAGCGCTATTACGGCGGCTGTGAAGAGGTAGATGTTGCAGAAACGATCGCT
>WLGP01000088.1 GCA_009703165.1 Actinomycetota bacterium
AGTCAACAGGTAAAAGTTGTCCTGGTTTGGCTAACGCCATCACCATTTCGCCACCTGCAACAAGCGACTCCTTATTTGCAAGCGCTAAGGTGTTTCCTACTTTAAGGGCAGCCAAGGTTGGCCCAAGTCCAATTGATCCGGTAATCGCGTTGAGAACAACATCGCAGGTAATTGCAGCAACCTCAGTCGATGCATCTGGGCCATCAATAATCTGAACACCAGGAAGAGCTTGGCGCAGCGTTTCCGCATTGTGTGTCACACCGACAACGCTGACCTTAAATTTCTTGGCCTGTGCGATCAATAACTCAAGGTTATTTCCCGCTGCAGTAATTGCTACAACGCGGAATTGGCCAGGATTTGCTTCAATGATTTCAAGGGCCTGAACGCCGATCGAACCGGTGGAGCCAAGAATGACTACATCACGCATGAATTAACGGTCCAGAAGATTTTGTGTGGGTGAGTAAGCACTTCCACTGCGTCGCTTCGCAATGGCACTCAGCGCTTCTAAGACAACACGGTTAGCCAAGATTGCTGTGATATCTGCTGAGTCAAATGGTGGAGCAACTTCAACAACATCGATACCAACGACAGGAAGTTCAAGGCAGATGCGACGCACAGCTTCGAGTAATTCGCGTGAAGTCATTCCACCAGGTTCTGGGGTTCCAGTGCCTGGCGCCATTCCTGGATCTACGACATCGATATCTACTGAGAGAAATACGCCATCGCAGCCATCTGTCAGCGTTGCAAAAGATTCATCGAGAACGGTATTAAGTCCGCGGTGATGGATTTCTGTCATCTCGTATGAGCGCATTCCCTGATCGCGCATCCATGCAAGGGTTACATCATCTGGCCAATATCCACGAAGACCTAGTTGCAAGAAGCGATCTCCACGCACATAGCCTTCTTCAATCAAGCGGCGCATAGGAGTTCCGTGGCCGACAAGGGCTCCGAATTGATCTTCACCTGTATCTGCATGAGCATCAAAGTGGATCATCGAAATCTTTCCAAGGCCGCGATGGTTTGCAATACCTGCAACATCTGCCGATGCAATCGAGTGATCGCCACCGAGGATTACCGGGATTGCACCAGAGCGCGAGATCTTTTCAGTCGCCTCGCGCAAGATTGCAAGGGATGCCACAAGGTCTCCCCCTGGCATCATCAAATCTCCAGCATCGACAACTTTAAGATCCTTAAGTCCATCTGTGCGTAGCGCTAAGTGTGGGCGGGATGCATCATGTGGCAGATAGTCACCGCCACGAATTGCTTGCGGACCAAACTTGGCACCCGATCGATGTGATGTTCCAGAATCAATCGGCGCACCAACAATGACAACATCTGCATCGCCATATGTTGAGGCAATATCAAGGTCGCATTGAGCGATACCTAGAAAGGTAAAGCTGGGACCGTACATATTGCCGTGGTTAACCATTTAACTGACTTTACGCTTACGGCTGACTACTTGTCCAACGATCACCAGTGCCAAGGCAAGGAAGAACATCGCCGAACCAATTACGTTGGCTTGGGCTGGAATTCCACGCGCTGCAGATACGTAGACAAATTTAGGAAATGTTGTCACTGTCCCTGAGTTGAAGTTGGTAATGATGAAGTCATCAAATGAGAGGCTAAAGGCCAACAAAGCTGCCGCTGCAATTCCTGGAGCCACAAGAGGAAGTGTGACGCGTCGGAATGTCTGGAATTCATTGGCGTAGAGATCCATCGCCGCTTGTTCAAGGCGTGGATCAAGGGAGGCAATGCGAGCCTTTACCGTCACCACAACGAATGAGACGCAGAAGACAACGTGTGCAAGAACTGTTGGCCAGAATCCTGGACTGATCTGAAATACAAGAAAGAGTGAGAGAAGCGATGCACCGAGGACGATCTCAGGTGTTGCCATCGGCAAGAAGATCAAGAGGTTCGAGGCAGAACGTCCCTTAAATGCATAGCGACCAATTGCAAAGGCGATCATCGTTCCTAGAATTGTTGAGAAGATTGTTGCAAGGAGACCAATCTTGATTGAGTTACCGAGTGCTGAACACACTTCTGGTGCTCCACATGGATTCATCCAATTATCAAAGGTAAAGCCCTTCCAGATGAGGTTTGACTTACCTGAATCATTAAATGAGAAGGCAAATGTGTATGCAACTGGAATGAAGAGGTAGGTAAATGCAAAGACCATATAGATGCGGATGAGGTTACGTCCGATCCAACGTGAGATCTGCGCACCGAGTGGAAGTGTTGGAATCGAGGCATCTTTCTGCTTGACGGTCATACCAACTCCTCCGTTCCTGCTTTGCGAATATAGATCGTGACCAGAATCAGAATTGCAGCCATCAAGGTAAAGGAGAGAGCTGCCGCTGTTGGGTAATCAACAATCTTGAAATATCGAGATTCAATAACGTTTCCGAGCATCTTCGTATTCGGACTACCCAGAATCTGTGCGTTGACGTAATCACCTGCTGCCGGGATAAAGGTCAAAAGCGTTCCAGCAACAACACCTGGCATTGAGAGCGGCAGAGTCACCTTGCGAAATGTTGTAAAGCCGTTGGCGTAGAGATCTCCCGATGCCTCAAGAGTGCGAGGATCGATGCGATCGATAGAGGCATAGAGCGGCAAAGTCATAAATGGCAAGAAGTTATAAGTCATACCCATAACGACAGCAAATGAAGTCGAAGTCAGTGTTGTGCTCTCGCTAATCACACCAATGGTGCGAAGAGATGGAACTACGAATCCTTCTTCACCAAGGATCTGCTTCCATGCCACGGTGCGGAGTAAGAAAGATGTAAAGAATGGGGCTACAACGAGAACAAGAAGGATGTTCTTGTACTTGCCTGCCTTAAATGCCAAGGCATATGCCAATGGGTATGAGATCAGCAAAGCGATCAATGTGGCGATAATCGCGTAGATAAATGAACGGCTGAACTGTTCACGATTTTCGATAAAGGCATCGATGTAATTTGCAAAGCGGAATGTCTGCTCGTATTGACCGGTATCACCATTGAGTAATGGAGTTTGAGTCGAGGTCTGAGCAAGGTTGGCGATAGGCAGAATGAAGAAGATAAAGAGGAATGCAAACCCTGGAATCAGGAGAAGGTAAGGAGTGCTGATCTTCTTCATAGCCTCAACTACTACTCTTCGTCGAGATCTTCAGGGATTACTTCGGTGCCGGCCTCAGCATCTTCATCTCCACGAAGAGCAAATGTGAAGATTGGCTCCCAAGAAATATTTACAGCATCACCGATCTGGAATGGTGCAACTCCATCATCGTTCTGCTCAAAGACCATCAGCTCTTGTCCCCATGGCATCATCACTTGATACTGGGTAGATACACCGATATATGAAACATCTTCGATCTTTCCACCACTTAAGACGTTTCCAGATACTGGTGTCTGCAAGAGTGAGATGCGGAATTTCTCTGGACGAATGCCGGCAAAGATTGAAGAATCAACTGCATGTGAACGATTGCGAGGAAGTGAGATCTTCTGACCGAAGAGCTCTGCAACCAGTGAGTCGCCATCTGTTCCAACAAGTGAACCCTTGATCAAGTTTGATTGTCCAAGGAAGTTAGCCACAAACGCTGTCTTTGGATTGTCATAGAGATCTGCTGGAGATCCCATCTGCTCAATCTTGCCTTCATTCATCACAGCGATCGTGTCAGCCATAGTCATAGCTTCTTCTTGATCGTGTGTGACGTGTACAAAGGTCAGACCAACTTCTTTCTGAATCCACTTGAGTTCGATCTGCATCTGACGACGCAACTTGAGATCGAGAGCGCCAAGTGGTTCATCCAAGAGCAAGAGAGCCGGGCGGTTAACGATGGCGCGAGCAAGTGCAATACGTTGCTGCTGACCACCGGATAGCTGTGTCGGCTTACGTTGTGCTAGATGTGGAAGTTCAACAAGGTTGAGAACCTTGTTGACCGCCTCGTCTACATCTTTAATACCGCGGCGGCGTAGACCGAATGCGATATTTTCAAAGATTGTTAAATGTGGAAAGAGCGCATAGTTCTGAAAGACGGTATTGATCGGGCGCTGATAAGGCTTGGTTGTAGTGATATCAGTTGAACCCAGATGGATACTTCCAACAGTTGGCTCTTCAAGACCGGCAATCATGCGAAGGGTTGTGGTCTTGCCACACCCTGAAGGTCCAAGCAATGCAAAAAATGAACCTTCAGGGATGGTTAAAGAGAGATCATCAACTGCCGTGAAGTCGCCATAACTCTTTGTGATGCGTGTGAGTTTGAGATCACCGCGAGCAGAGTTTGCGCTATCTGCCACTTAGTTGCCGGCTGCCTTCTGGAAAGCTTCACTCCATGAAGTCTCTTCAGCAGGTGTGAGTGAACGGAAGACAGAGAGGTTTGCCATTGTCTTCTCAGTTGGGAAGATGAATTCGCTGGCAGCAAGTGCTGGATCGATCTTCTCCATCTCAGCCTGAGCACCCTTTACAGGTGTTACGTAGTTAACGTAGGCAGCAACTTCTGCAGCAATTGCAGGGTCGTAGTACCAGTTAATCAACTTCTCAGCGTTTGCCTTAGCCTCAGCTGTTGCTGTGTAAGGAATCATCATGTTATCGCCTGAGATTGTTCCGCCTGATTCTGGAATTGCGAAGTCAAACTTGCCTTCGTTCTCAGACTTCAAGATAAACATATCGCCAGACCAACCGATAACCGCTACTGCATCCCCTGCTGTGAGATCTTCAGCGTATTCGTTGCCCTTAACGCCGCGGATCCAACCATCTGAAATCTTTCCAGCCAAGAAATCAACTGCGTTCATAAATTGATCTTCAGTAACAGTCTGTAGATCTACACCCTGTGAACGCAAGATGATTCCG
>WLGP01000089.1 GCA_009703165.1 Actinomycetota bacterium
CCGCTCTCTTATCTGCCATCGCCAACAATCTGCGAATGCGCCCTGCGATTGCATCCTTAGTCATCGGCGGAGTAGCAAGTGATCCAAGCTCTTCAAGACTTGCTTGTCCATGGCTGATGCGAAGTTCGCCAGCTTCTTTGAGGTGATCTGGAATCTCATCACCGAGAATCTCCATTGCGCGTTGAACTCTGGCTGCTGCAGCAACTGCTGCGCGCGCAGAGCGGCGGAGATTTGCATCATCAAAGTTTGCAAGGCGGTTGGCAGTTGCGCGTACTTCGCGGCGCATTCGCCGTTCTTCCCACGCCAAAACACTTTCATGTGCACCAAGTCGAGTGAGCAGGACACCGATTGCATCTCCATCACGAATGACCACACGATCTACGCCACGTACTTCGCGCGCTTTGGCAGCAATACCTAAACGGCGAGCCGCCCCTACAAGAGCGAGAGCTGCTTCAGGTCCAGGACAAGTGATTTCAAGAGATGATGAGCGACCAGGTTCTGTCAGTGAGCCATGTGCGATAAATGCTCCTCGCCAGGCGGCTTCGGCATCACAGATATTTGCAGAGACAACTTGTGGCGGAAGTCCGCGAATGGGGCGACCATTTCCATCAATCAAACCTGTCTGGCGAGCCAGCGCATCTCCTGATTCAATGACTCGAACAACGTAACGAGAACCCTTGCGAAGTCCACTGGAAGAGAGAACTGCAAGATCGCTATCGTGGCCGTAGATGTCGGCGATATCTTTCTTCAGACGACGTGCGCTCTGTGAGGTATCGAGTTCGACCTCAATGACTACCTTGCCGGCTGCGATATGAAGTCCGCCTGCGAAGCGAAGGAGAGATGAAACTTCGGCCTTGCGGCAACAAGGGCGGGTGACTGAGAGACGACTGAGTTCGTCCTTTACTGCTGCTGTCATTGCCATGGGACTATCCAACCAAAGTTTGCTGCGCAATGTGTGCGAAAAGACAGGCTAATTTTTTTGTATCGTGATGGATGGACTCCCCCGCCAGGCGTAGATCCTGCACCAGCAACTCTCCACCTTGGGTTGAAACTTTCTCACGGAGCAGTGAGGCTGCATCACTCTTTTCAACCAATGAAGAATCTGCAACCACGTAATCAAAGTGGAGCTCAGGCGCTAATTTCTGTACTGCGTTCATATGTTCAATCGCGCTCAAACCAGCGAACTCTCCGCTTTGGCGATCATCGAGATTGAGAAGAAGGATCTTCTTAGCGCGACTTGCAACCAAGGCAGAGAGTTGCTGCGGGACAAGTAGATGTGGGAGAACGCTGGAGATCCACGACCCTGGCCCCATCGTGATCCATTCAGCCTGTGCAATTGCATCAAGGGTTTCACTCCGTGATTGCGCATTGGCAGGTATCAATTCCAGCGATTGGAAGTTGCCTGTAGTTGTTGCAACTTCCTTCTGTCCGCGGACAGTTTTCTCAATACCATTTTCAATAAATGTTGCTTGGATATCTAATGGCTGGCTAGCCATAGGAAGCACACGACCTACAACTTTGAGAAGTGCACCTACCCGATCAAGACCCTCAACTGGATCTTCATCACGATCCCATAGCGCGGCAAGTAAGAGATTACCTACTGCATGGCCATCGAGTGGTCCATCGCTGGTAAAGCGATATTGCATGATCTCGGCCCAGCTACGCCCCCACTCATCATCTCCACAGAGAGCAGCAAGTGCCATACGAAGATCACCTGGAGGAATGATTGGAAATTCATCGCGAAGTCTTCCGCTTGAACCACCATTATCTGCAACGGTAACTACTGCGGTGATATCTGATGTGATCGAGCGAAGTGCAGTGAGAGTTGCAAAGAGACCATGCCCTCCACCGAGGGCGACAACGCGTGGAGATGCCATCGACTACTCGCGACCAACATCTCTATGGGTTGCATGAGCAGAGATCTCGAATTCGGATGAGGCATCGCTGAGTTGACGCGCAATCTCACGAGCGATCGAGACGCTGCGATGTTTTCCGCCGGTGCAACCGATTGCGATGGTGACAAAGCGCTTTCCTTCGCGCAGGTAACCAGGAATCATCTGGAGCACGACGGAGACATAGCTCTCTACGAACTTTCTCACTCCATCGCTATCGAGGACTGTTGAGAAGACTTTCTCGTCCAAACCGGTAAGCGGACGCAACTCTGGTACCCAATGCGGATTTGGAATAAATCTGGCATCAAGTACGAGATCCGCATCGACTGGTATTCCATATTTAAAGCCGAAAGAGAGAACATTGATACGAATCGCGCTTAAGGATCCAGGAGAGAAAATCTCGGCCACACGTTTCTCCAGTTGATGCACATTGAGATTGCTGGAATCGATGACGATATCTGCCTGAGATCTGAGTTCATCCAACTTGGAACGCTCACGAGAGATTCCATCGACGATGCGGTCTTGGGCCTGTAGCGGATGTGGCCTGCGTGTGGATTCAAAGCGCGCCACCAGAATTTGATCGCTTGCATCAAGAAAGAGAAGTCTGAAGGCGACCTTCTCATCGCGTAAGGCTGCAAGTGAGGCGCTGAGTTCATCAAAGAACTTTCCACCGCGAACATCAACAACAACTGCTACCGACTGAAATTGTGCCGATGTCGTTTGAGTCGCAAGCTGTGGAAGTAAGGCTGGTGGCAAGTTATCAACAACATACCAACCGAGATCTTCAAGAGCGTGGGCAACAGTCGACCGACCAGCACCTGACATTCCGGTGAGGATCAAGAGCTCTCGTGTACTCATGGCTACAGTCTGCCATCTACGTCAAGTACCTATCTACCCGTGATAACCACCTTATTTCTCTAGGATTTCGCCTGTCTCCATATCAACGCCTGCATTGATTGCGCTCTCCCCCATGTGTGAGAGGTGGTTCCAGATAATGGTTGCAATCTTTTCGCCGATGCCAGGGGTTGCAGCAATGTCTTCAATCGAGGCTTTACGTATTGCCCCTACAGATCCGAAACGATCCAAGAGCGCTGCGCGACGAATGTGACCGAGTTGTTCAATCTCATCGAGGACAGATTCGAGCATCACTTTGGATCTACGCGATCTATGGAAGGTAATGGCAAAGCGGTGTGCTTCGTCGCGAATGCGTTGGAGTAGATACATGCCTTCACTCGTGCGCGGAAGAATAAGTGGATCTTGGCTATGCGGCAGCCAGACTTCCTCGAGTCGCTTAGCTAAACCACAGAGTGCGATATCTGTAACACCCAGCTCTTCTAGAGCACGTGCTGCTGCGGCAACCTGAGGTGCGCCACCATCGACAACGATCAGCTGTGGTGGATATGAAAACTTACCGAGGCGTCCGCCTGATTCATTGACTTCGCTCTGATCGACCTTACGGTCTGCCAGGAGCCTTTTAAGTCGTCGGGTGATGACCTGATGCATCGCTCGAGTGTCATCGGTCGCCTCTGTTGTATCGATGATGAAGCGGCGATACTCACTCTTTTTTGCAATTCCATCTTCAAATACGACCATTGAAGCAACAACTGTTGTACCTGAAATATTTGAGATATCAAAGCACTCGATACGAAGTGGTGTACGCGGCAGTTCAAGGACTTCTTCAAGTTCGATGAGGGCCTTTCCTGAGACGGCGGCATCGTTGGCTCGCTTACTTAGGAATTGAATCAGCGCATAGTGAGCATTGCGACCTACGGTCTCTAGAAGTTCAACCTTCTCCCCTCGCTGTGGAACTTTGATGGTGACTTTGTGGCCAGATAGCGATGCCAACCACTCGGTGAGTGCGGCGATATCGGCTGGTTCCTGGTTCATATGTATCGTCGCCGGAATCTCCGTTGCACCATCGCCATAGATCGAAAAGAGCAGCGATGCCCATTGATCTTCACCTTCGAGCGTTCTCTCCTGATCGACAATCCATGATCGCGATCCCTTAATGGAACCTCGACGCACCATGAAGATGGAACCTGCAGCGTGGAAGCCTTCTTCGTGGATAGCGATGAAATCACCATCGAGATCATCAGAGAGATTTCCTTGGGTAGATCGCTGCGCCTTTTCAAAAGATTCAATCTGATCACGAAGTCGGGCTGCGCGTTCAAACTCTTCGCGAGATGCGGCAAGCTCCATCTCAGCCCGCATTGTTGGAAGAAGATCTTCCATTCCCGACTCCATGAAGTCGTTGAGCTTTACCGCAATCTCCTTATGCTCTTCTGGCGTTACCCATCCCACGCACGGGGCGGCACACTTTCCGATATCTCCAAGCAGGCATTGGCGTCTACTTCGTTGGGCTCGTTGAAAGTTACCGACGCTGCACGATCTGACTGGAAAGACCTTGAGAAGGACTTCATATGTATTGCGAAGCGCCCATGCATTTGTATAGGGGCCGAAGTATTTAAGGCCAGGTCGCTTCTCTTTACGAGTAATGAAGATCCGTGGGTATTCATCTTCGAGCGAGATCGCTAAGTAGGGATAGGACTTATCGTCCTTAAATTGCACGTTATATGTTGGGTGATATTGCTTGATCCAAGAGAATTCAAGAGCCAGTGCCTCAAGTTCAGTCTTTACTATCGTCCAATCCACTCGAACGGCCTCGTGGACCATGCGATAAGTTTTCTGAGCCAAATTTGAACCAAAGTATGAGCTCAGACGATTCTTAAGATTCTTCGCCTTGCCCACATAGATCACCTTGTCGCTCTTGTTATAGAAACGATAGACGCCGGGATCTTCTGGGATCTCAGGAGGGCGATACGAGGCTGGATCTGCCATTGCTACTTCTTCTTTGTTGCGGTCTTCTTCGGCGATCTGTTGCTCTCTAGAATCTCGCTGAGGAATTGTCCGGTGTAGCTCG
>WLGP01000009.1 GCA_009703165.1 Actinomycetota bacterium
GGCCTATTCCAACAGATACGACGCACATGTTCCGGCGAGATCATATTTTCAAGTGGAACCGATAACTCCTGCGCGCGAAGTAAGAGATTGTGGCGTGCATGGGTCAGAGCTGCATACTTCAACGGATGCTTCTCACGCCAGATCTTCACTGGAGGAAGTGCGTCACTGGCTGCTCGCGTTGGAGGTAAGTCATCTTCTTTGAGAGCGCGAGCTGCAGCAATTGCCTCTAACCAGCGTGGATGTTGTTCCAACCAACGTGGGCGCAGACCAATGGGGCGGAGAATCTTTTCGAGAGATTTCTTTGAGTCAACAACAGTGTCATCGTTGATTGCAAGTGCGATCGCAGATATTGCAGCATCAGAGAGAAGACGACCGGGGGAGATATCTAACTCTTGAGCTAGTACAAAACGCGACTCCCACAAAAACTTCACGACAGCCAACTGGCGACGCTTTTTTATCTGATGCATTCCAGAAGTTCTGCGCCATGGATCAACTCGTGGTGGGGAGGGCGGTGCACTTAAGATCGCTGCAAACTCCTGTTCGGCCCAATGAGATTTACCGGCACTTTCCAAGAGAGCATCGACTTCATCGCGCAATTCAACAAGGAGTTCTACATCCAGCGCTGCGTAATTCAACCAATCAAGAGGGAGTGGCCGTGTAGACCAATCAACTGCTGAGTGTTCCTTTGCAAGGGAAACCCCAAGGAGAGATTCTAAAAGTGGGCCAAGTCCAACGCGAGGTAAACCTGCAAGACGTCCACCAAGTTCGGTATCAAAGAGTCGTACAGGGTTGATGCCCACTTCTCGAAGACAAGGAAGATCTTGCGTACTTGCATGGAGAATTACTTCATCGGTGCAGAGTAAATCATTGAGTTCGATAAAGAGGCGATGGTTGGGTCCAAAGGGAATCGGATCGAGTAAGTGAAGACCGCCGTCATTGCGCGCAATCTGAATCAGATATGCACGAGCGCTAAATTTGTAACCACTGGCGCGCTCTGCATCCAGGGCAAAGGGGCCATTTCCTTTGGCTAGATCTGTGATCGCTTGGCTAAATGCTTCTTCTGTGGCGATGACATCAGGTAAACCACCAGAAGGCGCGAGTAGGGGAGTTACTTCTTTGATCTCCTCAGACATATGCGCGATTTACTTACGGGGCTTACTAATTGAGGAGACACCATCTGCAATGGGAGGCAAGAAAGAAATCTCTGCAATGAGATTGCACCAAGCCATCACGTGACTAAGTAGAACCTGCGCAACCTCATCACCTTGTGCAATAACAGGCGTCCATGAAGCTCTGATCTCAATCTCTGATTCATTGTTGCGTGGTGAGAGTTTGCCAAAGGATGCGCTTGATACACGAGTCACAGTTCCAGATGGCGCGTTGTAGCTGCAGCCAAATTCTTCTAGCGAGGTAAGGAGCCAGTTCCAGCCAACTTCAGGAAGTAGCGGATCTTCCTGCATTGCGGCATCAACATCTGCGCTGACAAATGTCACGCAGCGGAATTCACCTTCCCAGGTATCTTGTCCACCTGGTTCATGCAAAAGTACAAAGCGACCTGTTGCAACATCATCTTCAGCATCACCGATGAGTCCATTTGTTACATCCGCCGTGAATGCAAATGAATAGGTCGCTAGCTTCTGCGGAGGGGGAACTTCTTCAAGAATAATTTCACTACGTGGGGTAGCGCTGCGAAGGACATCAATCAGTCGATTAAAAGCTGCAGTGTCCATTGCTTTATTCTAAATTGCACGATCGCGCTGGTGCGGGAGGCGGGACCGATGATGCGATATCTTCTGCCCTATGGCAGCCCTACTTGCACTCATCTCCAGTGGTTTATGGGGAGCAGCTGATTATCACGCAGGAAATCTCAGTAAGAAATTTCCTGCGACAGCCGTTTTATCTGTAACGCAGATTATCGGTCTTATCTTTGGAGTAATCCTTGCAACCTCAACGGGGTCATGGGGTGCACAGGCGCTAGGTAGCAATGGATATTTACTTCCAGGAATTGCAGCAGGTCTCTGTGGCTACGCCGGATTGATCTGCCTCTATGCCGGACTTGCTACAGGGCGCATGGGAGTTGTCTCACCCATTAGCGCAATGAGCGGTGTTGTACCTGTTCTCTATGCAGTGATCTTCCTCGGTGAACGATTTAACAGCTTGGTCACAATTGGTGTCATCTTTGCTCTCTTAGGTGCATTTATGGCAAGTGGGCCTGAAGTCTCACAGGGTTTGCCTTTGAAGCCGATTGTCTTGGCGCTAGGTGCCGCACTTGGTTTTGGAGGCGCCCTGACATTTATGGCTCAAGGCTCTGAATCAAGTGCCTTGATGACGATGGTCGCGATGCGCGGTGCAACATTCTTCATCAGCGTTGCAATTTTATTGAGGCTACGCGGGACTGGCGGGATGGGAAAGGCGCAGGTTCCGCTCTTGATCTTTATCGGCGTGGCTGACTTCAGCGCCAACTTAATTTTAGGAGTTGCAACGACAAAGGGACTTGTCTCACTTGCAATGGTCTTTGGATCTCTCTTCCCAATTATGACTGCGCTCTTGGCCTTTAAATATCTCCACGAGCGCTTACATAAAGTTCAATACGCAGGAATTATCAGCGCAGTAGTTGGCGTAGCGATGATTGCGGCGTTCCAGTAAGAGCGAGTTACTTCTTAGCTGTATAGAAAGTAGTTCCGTCTTCTTCAACACTAGTCACATCGCTAAAGTGAGAGAGCATCTCTTTGATATCGATCTTATCTTCGCCGCCTGTAACGCCGGTGACGCTGAGTTCGAGGCGATCAATCTTTCCAAGGGCGATCAACTCATTGATAATTGATGCGCCAGCCTCAACAAGGATCGTTGGACCAAACAAGCGAGATGCGCGCTCTAGGGCTTCCTCAGCAGAGGCGCTCCACCAATGCGCCTGACGATTATCTGCAAGCGCGTTGACCATCGAGGTCGAGACAACGACAACAGGCACTGGAGTCTTGCGGTATGGCTCAGTGCGAGCGGTATTGCCTCCGATGAGAATGGCATCGACGTGGCGACGGCGCTCTAAGAAGCGAGCGCGATCCAGGGTCGATGTCACACCCCGAGACGATCCATCCTTTGCCGTACTTCCATCACTACCGACTACAAGGGATGCGATGATCTCGCCTGACTTTGCTGCAGATGAATCTGGTGAACTCATGGCGCGAAGATTATCGCCCGCACCCACCAAAGTGAGGTAGGCCCAAGTTGAGATTCTCGTCATCCTGGGCCTCAATCACGCTCAAGTCACCTCAAACTCACAGAGTCCTACGCTTGATATAAGTTGAGGGGGGGCAAGTGGGCAAGTTAGCCTTACCCCATGAGTTTTCCTAGCCGGTGGTTACCGATGAGTCGGGCAGGGGTTATGGCAGTTGCCGTCGCCTTAGCCGCTGGCCTCCTTCCCGCCCTGGCTCTGACTCCCGCACAGGCGGCTCCAACTTTGGCTGAGGTTCAGCGTCAGGTTCGCACCCTTGAGGAAGAGGCGACATCTGCAGCAGAGGGCGCGCAGGAAGCCAAGGTCGCCTTGGCCTCTCTGCAGAAGCAACTCTCCGGTATTCAGGCAGCAGCTGCCGTGCAAGGAAAGACTGTAGATGCCCTCTCGCGATCACTTGGCGTCATTGCCATCGAGCAGTACAAGAGCGGCGGGCTCGGACAGAATCTCGAACTCCTTTTTTCAAGTGATCCAGCCCTTTACCTCTCGGCGGCCGGATCTCTTGAATCGATCACGCGTAGCAAGTCAACGCAACTGCGCAAATATGAGGCAGCTAAGCAGCGCTTGACCGCAACTTCCCTTACAGTCAATGACAAGTTAGCTCTAGTAACTGCTGCAAAGAAGAAATTTGAAGCCCAATCTGCAAAGGCGGCTGCCAAACTTAAGCAGGCTGAATCTATTCTGGCTAAGTTAAAGAAGGAAGACCGTGAACGTCTTGCTCGCTTGGCACAACAGGAAGAAGATGCAGATCAGAAGCGCTCGCTAGCTGCAGCTAAGTCGGCATCAGGAGTATCTGGTCGCGCTGGAGTTGCCCTTAAGTATGCGTTGAAACAAATTGGTGACCGATATGTATTTGGTGCTGCTGGAATGCAGTATTGGGATTGCTCTGGATTAACAATGCGCGCCTTCCAAGCAGCAGGCGTCTCATTGCCGCACTCATCTGCGGCCCAATCGCGTATGGGTAAATCAGTATCGCGTAGCCAACTCAAACCTGGAGATCTCGTCTTCTTCGGTCGCCCTGTATCGCACGTAGGAATTTACCTTGGCGGCGGCAGAATGGTCCACGCTCCTCGTTCTGGTTCTCGAGTAAAGGTTGCAAGTGCAAGCAACCTAGGAAATAAACCTTATGTTGGGGCGCGCCGCTTCTAGTGGAGAAAATCCTCTGCATCACCAATGACTTTGGCCCTCGCGCCGGCGGAATTGAAACCTTTGTCATCGGCCTCATCGAACGCCTTCCCAAAGGGAGCGTCATCGTCTACACCAGTGCTCAAGACAATAGCAAAGAGTACGATCGCAAGTGGTTAGAAGATTATGGAGTTGAAGTCCTTCGAGATAAGGCGAAAATCCTTCTTCCAACGCCCGGAGTCTCATTCTGCGTCAACTCTCTTGTACGTGATCGCCAGATTACGACAGTCTTTTTCGGAGCAGCAGCGCCTCTTGGTCTTCTCTCTAGAGGTCTACGTAAAGCAGGCGTGCAACGGATCGTCGCACTTACTCATGGCCACGAAGTCTGGTGGTCACGTATCTGGCCATTTACACAGGCGATGAAGACAATTGCAAAACAGGTAGATCATCTGACGTATCTCGGTGAATTTACCCAACGCGCAATTAGTAAAGCGATCTCTCCAAAGGCCGCTCAAGCGATGGTCAAAATTGCTCCGGGAATTGATACAGATCACTTTGCTCCCGTTGATGCATCACAGCTGCGAGATCAACTCGGTGTAAGCGATAAGAAGGTAATTGTCAGCGTCGGTCGTTTAGTTCATCGCAAGGGACAAGACACCCTCATTGAAGCGATGCCGGAGATTCTCACGCAGATTCCTGATGCGCATATCGTGATGATTGGTGAAGGACCATACCGAGCATATTTGGAAAATCGCGCCAAAGCATTAAACGTTCAAGGTTCGGTGACATTTATCGGTCGCATTCAGTACGCAGACCTTCCTCGCTATATCTGCACCGGAGATATCTTTGTCATGCCATCGCGATCTCGCTTGGCCGGTCTTGAAGTTGAAGGTTTGGGAATTGTCTACCTTGAAGCAAGCGCGTGTGGTCTTCCCGTCATTGCAGGAGATTCTGGGGGAGCACCGGATGCCGTTCTTGAGGGAAAGACAGGTCTGGTTGTAGACGGCCGATCATCGCGCGAGGTTGCAAAGGCGGTCATCGAATTGTTAAGCGATGAGAAGCGTTGCAAAGAGATGGGTGCCCTTGGTCGCCAATGGATTATTAGCGAATGGCGCTGGGATATCTGGGCAAAAAACTTTACTGATCTACTTAAAGTATCCCGATAGCTCGTGCGCGGGCGACTGCGCTCTGCCGATTATGAGAGTCGAGTTTGCGATAGATCGCTGCAATATGAGTCTTTGCCGTGGCATGTGAGATGAACATCTGCGCAGCAATGTCGGCGATACTTAACTCGCCACTGAGATAGGTAAGAACAGTTAACTCTCGGGGTGAAAGGAGAGACTTTGCTCTATCTCTTCCAATGAGAACAACAGTTTGACTACTGATGAATTGGTTGGGATTGCTCACAATTGATCTGATGGCAGAGATCAACACCGTCGAACTTTCTGCCTTTGAGATAAAGGCTTGCGCCCCTGCTTGAGAAGCTGTGGCGATCAAATCAAGTTCGTTATTAAGGGTTAAGACGACGATGGCAATACTCGGTGATGTCTTGCGCGCCCATTGAATAATCTCGATACCGCTACCGTCGGGAAGATTGATATCAACGGTAATCACGTCAGGATTATGAAGTGCAATCATTGCGATTGCCTCTTTGACGCAAGCAGCCTGGCCGACACAGGTAAAGCCTGCTCGTTCTAGTGATTGAGCTATGCCATCTCTGACAAGTGGATGATCATCGATCACAAGTACGCGAGCACTCATAATCTAATCGTGACGGTGGTTCCTTCCTCTCCTGATTGG
The DNA here is from genome assembly GCA_009703165.1 of Actinomycetota bacterium. GTDB lineage: Bacteria > Actinomycetota > Actinomycetes > Nanopelagicales > Nanopelagicaceae > Planktophila. The sequence goes on from WLGP01000009.1 coordinate 6,155, forward strand.
AATTGGATTGAGCCGGAAAGACTTTCGATTCGCTCAATAACTCCCAATATCCCATAGCGGCCGGGAGCAAGATCTGCCCCACCTTTTCCGTTATCGGAGATCGTCACCATGAGGCCATCATGATCGTTAGTTATGTCGAGGCAAATCTGGGTAGCCCCAGAATGTTTATGAGCATTGCGCAATAGTTCGCCAATGACTGGCAGGAGAACTTCTCCCTGTGCGCTCTCGATCTCTTTGGTGTTATTTGTGTAGATGATCGCAGGGGAGATTTCGGCAATTAGGAGGGCCAGCTCTGTTGCGAAATTGATTGGGGTGCGCAGATCAAAGATCTCACCGCGCACCTTCTCCAGGAGATCCGAGACGTGAAAGCGAACGGTTCGAATCTCATGCCTGATCAGAGCAGGTGTCTGCGGCTGGGCCAAGACAGAGTCGAGTTGGTAACCCAACGCGACGAGATCTTGTGCAATCCCATCGTGAATCTCCCGCGCAATCTCTACTCTGGTCGATTGTGCGTTAGACATTTTTAGCCCTTACTCTTTAGTGAAGAGAGCTTCGATCTCTGCTGCGTACTGCTGAGCAACAACATGTCGCTTCACAGAGAGCTTTGCAGTCAACTGACCACCTGCGATGGTGAAATCTTCTGCAAGGATCGTAAATTTACGGATCGATTCAGCCTTACTGACAGCCTTATTTGCTTCATCGACTGCGGTCTGAATCACTGCCTGTAAATCTGGATCATTGCGAAGAGTCTCAATCGATGCGCCATCCTTCTTATTTGTCGCAATCCAACCCTTGATCATCTCAGGGTCGATTGTGACAAGGGCTGCGATAAATGGTTTGTTATCACCAACAACCATGCACTGGCTTACAAGTGGGTGTGCGCGAAGGCGGTCTTCAAGTACTGCAGGAGCAACGTTCTTACCACCTGCGGTAACGATCAACTCTTTCTTGCGACCGACGATGTAGAGAAAGCCTTCTTCATCAAGTCGACCAAGGTCACCTGATTTGAACCAGCGCTCTCCTTCAAAGACTTCACTATTTGCTTGATCGTTCTGCCAGTAACCGCGCATCACAATCGGACCCTGGATGAGGACTTCGCCATCATCTGCAATTTTGATTGTTGTGCCAGGAATTGGACGACCAACAGAGCCAACGCGAATATTTCCGGTGATGTTAAGAGTTGCACCCGCTGTTGTCTCGGTTAATCCATAGCCTTCATAAATAGTTACTCCAGCGCCACGGAAGAAGTGGCCAAGGCGAGCACCGAGTGGAGCTCCACCTGAGATTGCTGCCTCTACTGCGCCACCGAGTGTTGCGCGGATCTTTGAAAAGACTAACTTGTCGAAGAGTGCGTGCTTAAAGGAGAGAAGTGGATTGAACTTCTTTGCATCAAGGTTTTCGCTATAGGCAATTGCTATATCTGCAGCCTTGCGGAAGATCTTGCCCTTACCGGCAGCTTCGGCCTTTGCCTCGGCGCCGTTGTAGACCTTTTCGAAGATACGAGGTACTGCCAGTACGAATGTTGGCTTAAATGATTGAAGATCAGGCAAGAGACGTCCAACTGGATCGCTGCAATGTGCCAAGTGGAGACCGGCGGTAATTGCACCAATTTGAACCATGCGACCGAATACGTGCGCCACAGGTAAGAAGAGGAGAGTTGAGCCGCCAGGCTTGAGGAAGAGATCTGATGCACCTTGTACAACGTTTCCGCACTCTGAGAGGAAGTTGCCGTGTGTGAGAGATACTCCCTTTGGCTTTCCTGTTGTTCCAGATGTGTAGATCAAGGTTGCAAGAGTGTCTGGGCTCAGAGAATTTCTACGGCGATCAATCTCGTCATCGCTAATATTTATTCCAGCCTTAGCAAGGACTGAGAGAACATCATCTGTCATTGTCCATACATGCTTTGTATGCGATGGAAGAACTGTCTGAGCAAGTTCGCGGTGTGTAGGAGTTTCAACAATAAGTCCGACTGCACCTGAGTCGCTCAAGATCCAATCAATCTGTTCTGCAGAAGATGTTTCGTAGATTGGAACAACGCTGCCACCGGCAAACCAGATAGCGAAATCAAGAATCGTCCACTCGTAACGAGTGCGCGCCATGATTGCAACGCGATCACCAATATTGATACCGGCTGCTACAAGTCCTTTAGCTGTGGCGCGAACCTCAGCTTCAACTTCGCGAGCAGTAACAGGTTGCCATCCATCGCCCAATGGACGCGACATGATTACGCGCTCTGGCTCAAACCATGCGCGATGGGCGATAAGTTCGGTGAGGTTGCCCTCAGTGGCAGCAGGGACAAGTGGCGGAACTGAGTATGAAGTCATGGGCAAACGCTAGCGGGCGAATCGCAAAAAGGGGAGATCCCAGAAAGAGTTTTCTCGGGGTAACCTTGCGCCCATGAGCGATATGAGCAGATCAACAATTGTTATCGAAGCACCAATGAGCCAGGTAAGCGAGGTTCTCTTGGATCTGGAGAAGTACCCAGATTGGTCAGATTCCATAACAAAAGTCAAAGTTACCGAGCGGGATGATGCAGGGCGCGTCACCGGTGCGGTGATGACAATCAGTGCAGGTGCACTTAAAGATGATGTGAGCCTTACCTATAACTGGGATGGAGCACCTGCTCGCCTTGAGTTTGAGCTCGAAGATGCCAACATGCTTACGAAGATGGATGGCGCATACATCCTTAAGGATCTTGGAGACGAGACTGAAGTTACCTATGAACTATCAGTTGGCGTTTCTATGCCTATTCCACAAGCGATGATTACCAAGCAGGAGAAGTCCACAATTGACCAATCGCTTGCTCAGCTTAAAGAGCACTGCGAAGGTTAATTGCATCTATGACCTACACGATCGGTATTGATGTCGGTGGAACCAAGGTTCTCGGCGGCGTCGTTGACGAATCTGGAAAGATTCTCATCGATGCAAGGCGCGATACCCCTCGTGAAGGTGGAACTGCCTTAACGCAGACGATTGCAGATGTTGCTCGTGAGTTGATGAATTCCTATTCGGTTGAATCGGTAGGAATCTCTGCAGCCGGTTTTGTCTCTTCCGATCGCAAGACGATGTTGGCAACCCCCAATATTGCTGGATGGAATGGTGTTGATCTCGATGCGCAACTCACCGCACTTATTGGTCTTCCAGTAGTTATCGAAAATGATGCAAACGCTGCAGCATGGGGCGAGGCAGCCTTTGGTGCAGGTCGTGGCCATGACCATCTCTTAATCGTCACTGTCGGCACAGGTATCGGTGGGGGAATTGTGGTCAACGGCAATCTCTATCGAGGTGGATTTGGAACTGCTGCAGAAATTGGCCACATGCGCGTTGTTCCGGAAGGCCATCTCTGCGGATGTGGTGCCCGCGGATGTTTTGAACAATATGCAAGCGGTAGCGCATTGATGCGCCATGCACGAGAAGCAATTAGCGCAACTCCAGAGCTGGCCCGAAACTTACTTGCCCTTGGTAATGGAACCCTCGATGGCCTTACTGGAAAACACATTTCAGAGGCTGCAAAAAATGGAGATGCAGTAGCACTAGCAGCCTTTAATACAACGGCGCATTACCTTGGAGCTGGAATTGCATCTTTATGCGTAATTTTGGATCCCACACGCGTTGTTATTGGTGGCGGAGTGGTTGAAGCAGGAGAGATCCTCCTTGGACCAACTCGCGAATCACTCATTCGTCACATGCCATTTGCTGGAAAGCATCCTTACCCAGATATCGTGCCGGCAGAACTTGGAAATGAAGCAGGTCTTGTTGGCGCAGCAGATTTAGCGCGCCTCTAAGAATTACTTTTCGCTGGGGTAGATCAGACCAATCTGACGGCGGATCTCATCGAGAGAACCCATGATTTCAATGCTCTCATCTGGAGTCAGAATCGGTGAGTTCTTTGCACCGCTACGTACAACGCCTTCAAACTCCTTGGCTTGTTCACGTAGACCGTGGCCCTTGTAGTCATTTGGATACTCAGTGGTGGTGCCATCGTGCATGATCACGCGCATTGCGGCCGGGTTATAGAAGGTGCGATCAATCTCAATCTTGCCGAGTGTTCCACAAATTGTTGCCCGACATGGCGTTGAGACCATCATTGTGGAAGTCAGTATTGCTTGCGCGCCGCTCTTGTAGTTAAAGATTGCCGTTGAACTTGCATCAACGCCCTTATCGGTAAATGTTGCAGATGCAGTAATTGAATCTGGCTTTCCTAGGACCATATGGGCAAATGAAATTGGATAGATGCCAAGATCAAGGAGTGCACCTCCGCCAAGGGAAGGTTCCCAATGGCGCGGGTTGGCATAATCTGAAAGTCGTTGACCGTGATCTGCCTCCACCGCCCAGATATCTCCGAGCACACCAGAGGCAAGAATCTCGCGCACCTTATGCATATGTGGCAAGAAACGTGCCCACATAGCTTCCATGAGAGCAACACCATTTGCATCAGCAGCTGCTTTCATCTGCGCAGCCTCTTCTGCATTGATAGTAAAAGGCTTCTCGCACAAGACTGGCTTTCCTGCATTGAGAGCCAAGATCGTATTGCTCACATGGTATGGATGAGGGGTTGCAACATAGATAGCATCAAGAGTTGGATCGTTAACTAAATCTTCATAGCTGCCATAGGCCTTACACCCTGGAAATTCAAGTGCGAATGCATCGGCACTTTCTTGTGAGCGAGAGCCAACTGCGGCAACGATATGGTTATTGAAATAAGAGAGATCACGTGCAAAGGCTTGAGCAATTCCACCGCTTGCAAGGATTCCCCAACGAAATTCTGTACTCATATCTGCGCTCCATCATCATCGAGTCCTGAATTATCTGGACGTGGATTATCTTTCCACCTCTTAAAGGCATTGCGCCCGCTTGCAAAGAAATTTTTTATCGAGGTCTTCTGCGGTTGTGGGGGAGTAAACCCTTCAGGATCAACTGCCGCCTCTAGATCATCTAGGTATGTGCTCGGAGTGCTCTGATCTAGAGATAATCCAGAGACCAGTGCGTGGAATTGCTCATCGATGAGATCTTTCTCATCTTTCTCTCGATCTCGCCCAGAATCGGCCTCTCCATGTGAAGATGTCATGCTTTATATTCGCACAAACTTACCCAATTGAGTAGAAAAGGGGTTAAATTATGAGCATGAACAATCTGCCCTACGGCACTTTGCGGGCATTCTTAACGCCCTTCCTCATGATTCTCTTTCGCCCCAAGGTCAAGGGTCTTCGCAACGTTCCGGCAAGCGGTCCATTGATTATCGCCTCCAACCATCTCTCCTTTAGTGATTCAATCTTTATGCCACTTGTCGTCCCTCGTAAGGTGACATTTCTAGCCAAGAGTGAGTACTTCACATCTCCTGGACCAAAGGGTTTATTAAAGAAACTTACCTTTATCGCCCTCGGTCAGGTTCCGGTAGATCGTTCAGGTGGTCGTCGCAGTGAAGCTGCGCTGATTACCGGTCTTCAAGTTCTCTCCGAGGGAAAGTGCATCGGAATTTATCCTGAAGGAACGCGCTCTCCAGATGGTCGCCTCTATAAGGGGCGCACAGGAATTGCTCGCTTAGCAATTGAATCTGGGGCACCGATCGTTCCCGTTGCAATGTTTAATACCGAAAAGATTCAGCCAACTGGACAAGTTGTTCCCAACATTAAGCGCGTAGGCATGACCTTTGGCGAACCGATGTACTTTGATGGAGATTCAACAGACCTTGCCTATCTTCGCGAAGTTACCGACAAAATCATGAATCGCATTCAAGAGCTATCAGGTCAAGAGTATGTTGATGAGTATGCAGTAAAGGCGAAGAAGCCTGGTTCAACAAAGAGCGAAGAAGAGAACGAATAGAGTTCAGCCTTAGCGCGATTGAATCTGCGCCAGCTGAGTGAGGTAGTTACAGGTTGGACATTGCTCACCTGAATCAGGAAGTTCACCTTCGATCACTGCGATTAACTCTTCCAAGAGTGCGGCAAATGTTGCGCTATCTCGTTCAACAGGAAGATAGTGCTGGGTTACGCCAAAGCCATGTGCACCATCTGCCGTCTCGGTAATTCCATTGAGCTTCCATACAAGCAATCCCATCGTAGAGACTGGAAAAGGCTTGCCCTTATCTGGATTTTCAAGAGCGTGGGCATATGCCTCAAGTTGCGGTGAGTAGAAGGCGCCATTGTCACGATCTGAATCCGAGACCTTGCAATCGATAATTCCTACAGAGCCATCCTCATAGTGAGCAAGCAGGTCATAGATTCCAAGAATCTTCCACGTTGTCTGGCGTCCGCCTACGATAAGAGGAGCCGATTTAACCCACTGTCCCCATTGCTTGACAACGCCAGCAGGTAGCAAGGGATCAAGATCCTGCATCGATGCGCGGCGAAAGTGCTCTTCTTGTGCATCTGCAAGAGGCTTTACCAAAGGAAATTGGCCGGGCATTGTGACCTTAAACCAATATTTAATCCAGAGACAGCGCTTACAGGTTGAAAGACCAAAGGTGAGATCAGATGGTGCGATCGTATCTCGTGCTGGTTTATCGGGGCGAGTAATCTTCATCTGGCTCATGCGGTGATTAAATCACGAGCGGCAGTTGCAATCACAAGAATTCCTAAAATCATGATCACGATTCCTCCAGTTGCGCGTAGAAATATCAAACGACGAGTGTCA
>WLGP01000090.1 GCA_009703165.1 Actinomycetota bacterium
CAAACTTAGTTACACCTTTAGCCGATGCTGCGATGGATTCAGTTCCAATGGTTGCAATCACCGGACAAGTGCCATCTGTTGCTATCGGCACCGATGCATTCCAAGAGGCAGATATCCGCGGCATCACAATGCCATTTACAAAACATAACTTTCTAGTCACCAACCCGCTTGATATTCCTCGCGTAGTTGCAGAGGCTTTCCATATCGCAACAACAGGGCGTCCCGGTCCAGTTCTTGTCGATATCGCAAAAGATGCTCTTCAGAAAGAGACTGTCTTTAATTGGCCAGCCTCAATTGAGTTAGCCGGTTATAAGCCACAAGTAATTCCTAACCAAAGTGCCATCAACGATGCCGCAGCCCTTATCGCCACATCAAAGAAGCCAGTCTTCTATGTTGGTGGCGGAGTCGTCAAGGCAAATGCATCACGCGAACTTCTAGAGCTTGCAGAACTTCTCGGCGCACCAGTTGTCACAACTCTGATGGCACGTGGTGCCTTCCCGGATTCACATCCATTGCATATGGGTATGCCAGGCATGCACGGCACAGTGGCTGCCGTTACTGCTCTTCAGAAGGCCGACCTTCTTATTACTTTAGGTGCGCGCTTTGATGATCGCGTGACTGGAAAGCTCTCTACATTTGCAGTCAATGCCAAGGTAATTCACGCAGATATCGATCCTGCTGAAATCGGCAAGAATCGCTATGCAGATGTGGCAGTTATTGGTGATGTTCGCGAAACCATGAAGGCACTTGTCCCAGCGTTGAAATCAGCGCTTGCAAAGAGTCAACCAGATCTGACTCCGTGGTTGCAATCAATGAATAAATTGCGTGCAACATATCCATTGGGTTATGACATCCCTGCAGATGGATCGCTCTCACCACAATTTGTTATCGAACGCCTCAGCCAAATCTGTGGCCCTGACACCATCTTTGCAGCAGGTGTTGGCCAACATCAGATGTGGGCATCTCAATTTGTTAAGTATGAAAAGCCTCGCACCTGGCTCAACTCAGGAGGCGCTGGAACTATGGGTTATGCAGTTCCTGCTGCAATGGGTGCAAAGGTCGGCGCTCCAGATACAACTGTCTGGGCTATCGATGGTGATGGTTGCTTCCAGATGACAAATCAGGAACTTGTTACCTGTGCACTTAACGATATCCCTGTAAAGATTGCAATCATCAATAACGAAAGTCTGGGAATGGTTCGCCAGTGGCAGACCCTCTTCTACGACAGCCGTTACTCAAATACCAGCCTTGATTCCAAGCGCGTTCCAAACTTTCCAATGTTGGCTGAAGCAATGGGCTGCGTCGGTCTTGCATGCGAACGCCCAGAAGATGTTGATGCCACAATCGAAAAGGCGATGTCAATTAATAACCAGCCAGTTGTCGTCGACTTCCGAGTTCATCGCGATGCGATGGTCTGGCCGATGGTTGCTGCAGGAACATCTAACGATGACATCATGATCGCTCGCGCAACAGCGCCTGACTGGGATTCACAGGAGCTCTAATGGCCATTCATAAACTAGAAGTTCTCGTTGAAAACGAACCTGGAGTACTGGCGCGCGTTGCCGGTCTCTTTGCTCGCCGTACCTACAACATCGACTCGCTCGTTGTTGGACCAACCGAGAATTCAAAGATTTCCAAGATGATCATCGAAGTAAGTGTCGAAGGTCACTCTCTGGAGCAAGTAATCGCTCAGCTCGACAAGTTAATCAACGTGATCCGTATCGAGGAAGTCCTCGAAGGTGCGATCAGCAATACAAAGCACGACACTCAGCCCGATTATCAGAACTAAACTAGATCTCGAACGAACAACGAAAAAGGAGAAATACCGTGGCAACGATGTATCACGAAGAGGATGCAGATCTCTCAATCATCCAGGGTCGCAAGGTCGCGATCATCGGTTACGGCTCTCAGGGCCATGCACATGCGTTGAGTCTTCGTGACTCAGGTGTTGATGTGCGCGTTGGTCTTAAGGATGGTTCACCATCTCGCGCTAAGGCTGAAGAAGCAGGCCTTCGCGTCACAAGCGTTGCTGATGCAGTTAAGGAAGCAACCGTCATCATGATCTTGGCACCTGACCATGTTCAGCGCCACATCTACAAAGAATCAATCGAGCCAAACCTCAAGTCAGGCGATGCACTCTTCTTCGGTCACGGATTCAATATTCGTTTCGGTTACATCACACCTCCTGCAAATGTTGATGTCTGCATGGTTGCACCAAAGGGTCCAGGACACTTGGTTCGTCGTGAATACTCAGCAGGACGCGGAGTTCCAGTCATCGTTGCTGTTGAGCAGGATTCGACAGGAAGCGCATGGCCATTGACACTTTCATATGCAAAGGCAATTGGCGGACTTCGCGCAGGCGGAATCCTCACAACATTTACTGAAGAGTGCGAGACCGATCTCTTCGGCGAGCAGTCAGTACTTTGCGGTGGCGCATCACAGCTTGTGATGTACGGCTTTGAGACTCTTACCGAAGCTGGATACCAGCCAGAGGTTGCTTACTTTGAATGTCTCCACGAACTCAAGTTGATCGTAGATTTGATGTACGAAGGTGGAATTGCAAAGCAGCGCTGGTCAGTTTCAGATACCGCTGAATTCGGAGATTACGTCTCAGGTCCACGCGTTATCGATCCACGCGTAAAAGAGAATATGAAGGCAGTTCTTGCCGATATTCAATCTGGAGCATTTGCAAAGCGCTTCATCGATGATCAAGAAGCAGGAGCGCCAGAATTTAAGGCACTTCGCGCAAAGGGTGAGTCACATCCAATCGAGGCTGTTGGTCGCGAACTTCGTAAGATGTTTAGCTGGATGAAGAACTCAAATAAGGATGATTACCAAGAAGGAAGCGCATCACGTGGCTAAACCCGTTGTTCTGATTGCAGAAGAGTTAAGCCCGGCAACACTTGAGGCCTTAGGCCCAGACTTTGAAGTACGTAACTGTGACGGTGCAAACCGTGCAGAGCTCCTTGAGGCCCTGGGTAAAGGTGTCGATGCTGTCTTGATCCGCTCTGCAACCAAGATGGATGCTGAAGCGATCGCTGCAGCAAAGGGTCTGCGCGTGATTGCACGTGCAGGAGTTGGCCTTGATAACGTTGATATTCCAGCATCAACTGCTGCCGGTGTCATGGTTGTTAACGCTCCAACATCAAATATCGTCTCTGCGGCAGAACTTGCAATTGCGCTGCTGCTTGCATCAGCGCGCTTTGTCTCGCCTGCTCACGCTGCTCTTCGTAACGGTAAGTGGGCGCGTTCAAAGTACACAGGTGCAGAACTCTTTGAAAAGACACTGGGAATCGTCGGCTTTGGTCGCATCGGTCAACTTGTGGCCCATCGCATGCAGGCATTTGGCATGAACGTCATCGCCTACGATCCATATTTGCAACCTGCAAAGGCTGCCCAGCTCAACGTTGAACTTGTTGAACTCGACGAACTCCTAAAGCGCAGTGATTTCATCACGATTCACCTGCCAAAGACTAAAGAGACAGCAAATCTCATTGGGGAAGAGGCTCTTAAGAAGGTAAAGCCAGAAGTTCGCATTATCAATGCAGCTCGCGGTGGCGTTCTCGATGAGACTGCTTTGTATAACGCAATCAAAGAAGGACGCGTTGCTGGTGCCGGTCTTGATGTCTATGCGACAGAGCCATGCACAGATTCACCACTCTTTGAACTCGATCAAGTTGTTGCAACCCCTCACCTCGGCGCATCTACCGATGAAGCGCAAGAGCGTGCCGGAATTGCCGTTGCTATATCGGTACGTAAAGCACTCGGCGGCGAACTTGTTCCGGATGCCGTTAACGTCAAGGGTGGAGCAATCCACGATGAGATTCGCCCATCACTTCCTTTGGTTGAGAAGATGGCGCAGATCGGTACCGCACTTGCTGGTGAACTTCCTGTAAGCATGGAGATCACAGTTATGGGAGATATCTCTGGCCATGATTCATCTGTATTGGCAATTAGCGCACTTAAGGGCGCACTTCTTGCTGCAGGATCTGAAGATGTTACCTACGTAAACGCTCCGGGACTTGCTGCAGATCGTGGAGTGACCTCAAATGTAACAACCACTCCTGAGAGCCACGAATACCGCAGCATGATTTCACTTCACCTTGCCTTGAGCAATGGAAAGTCGATCAAGGTCGATGGCACTTTGATGGGAATTCGTAAGGTTGAAAAGATCATCGCAATCGATGCCTTTGATCTTGATCTTCCTCCTACTGAGAACATGCTCTTCCTTCGTTATGCAGATCGTCCTGGCGTAGTTGGTGCAGTAGGTAATGCACTTGGGGCTGCCAAGATCAACATCGCTGGAATGCAAGTTGCTCGTGAGGCCCAAGGTGGAAGTGCACTTATGGCACTTACCGTCGACTCTTCTGTCAATGAATCCGTAGCAGCATCTGTTGCAAAGGAAATTGGCGCAGATCTCGTTCGCTCAGTCACGTTGGTTGGCTAATGTCGAAAAACATTAACCTTGCAGTTATCGCAGGAGACGGAATCGGGCCAGAAGTTGTCGCCCAAGGAATTCGTGTTCTCGACAAGGTGGCGGCAAAGTACGACACCACTTTTGCCAAGACTGAATACGATTTAGGCGCCGGTTACTGGCATCGCACAGGAGAAGTTCTTCCTGATTCTGTGATGGCAGAGATTGCCAAGTCTGATGTCATCTTGCTCGGTGCTGTTGGAGATCCAACTGTCCCAAGCGGTGTTCTTGAGCGCGGACTTCTGTTAAAGCTGCGCTTTGCCTTTGATCACTACATCAACCTTCGTCCGGCCCGCCTTTCACAAGGTGTAACCGGACCTCTTGCAACACAAGC
>WLGP01000091.1 GCA_009703165.1 Actinomycetota bacterium
AATTAAAAACAACTGAATAACAACTACATAGCGCTCTCTCGATTGTGGCCACCGTCGACCCAATGCCTAGGTTTTAAGGCCGACAGCGGCGCCCCTTCCCCGGCGTCGCTTTCGTGAGATCCGTCGGCCGGCGGTGACCAGAGTTGAGAGAGCGAAAGCAGTACACCAGTACGGATGAATCTAAGGAAATGGGGGAGATGATGAAACACATATCTGTAATGCGCGATCGCTGCGTCGATCTTCTCGCTCCTTCAATTGAGACATCACAAACGCCAGTAGTCGTTGATGCAACTCTTGGGTTAGGTGGACATACAGAGGCGCTTCTTACTCGCTTCCCACAGTTAACAGTTATTGGAATCGATCGCGATCCACGCGCACTCGAGCAAGCTCGTGCACGTCTTGCAAACTTCGGCGATCGTCTGAAAACTTCCCATGCAGTCTTTGACAGCATTTCAGCTGTAGTCGCATCTCACGGTTACTCAGAACTTTCTGGAGTCCTCTTCGATCTTGGTGTCTCATCGATGCAACTAGACGAAAGTGATCGCGGTTTCTCTTACTCCCATGATGCTCCACTTGATATGCGCATGGATGGAACTCAAGGAATTACCGCATACGAAATCGTTAATCACTACGAGCCAGGTGCTCTTGTAAAGATTCTGCGCACCTTTGGTGAAGAGAAATTTGCTACACGTATCGTTGAAAACATCGTGAAGGCTCGTGCTCAAGCGCCAATGAACTCCACTATGCAACTGGCAACCTTGGTCAAAGAGAGCATCCCTGCAGCAACACGCAGAACAGGTGGAAACCCTGCAAAGCGCACCTTCCAGGCACTTCGCATCGCAGTCAACGACGAACTTGGTGCGATCACTCGCGCGATCCCACAGGCCCTCGATCTCATTGAAGTCGGCGGTCGCGTAGTCGTCATGTCCTTCCAATCACTTGAAGACAAGATCGTGAAAGAGATTTTCGTTGAGGCATCAACATCGAAGAGCCCTCGCAACTTACCGATGGATCTCCCAGAGTTTGCAGCCAAATTCTCACTCGTGATTAAGGCGAGCGAGAAGGCTTCAGAGATTGAACAAGAAGAGAACCCTCGTTCGACTTCGGTCCGACTTCGCGCGATCGAAAGGGTGGCTGCCTAATGTCTATCGCAGCACTTGCCCAGCAGACCCGTGTAAAGGTGATCACACAATCATCACGTGCGCTCTTGAAGATTGTTCCTGCGGCAACCGATGGCGCTCAAGAGACACACAAGTATTTCGCCAAGTTTCTTACTGCAATCGCCTGTCTCGGATTCCTGGCGCTCCTTGGAATCAATACTCTCTTGGCACAAGATGCATTTGTTCTCTCAGAACTCAAATACGAATCGAAGATGATTGCTGACCAACGTGAAGCAATCTCACGCAAGATGGAGAGCTACTCATCTCCTCAGGCCCTTGCCAACCAGGCAGCTGCCTTGGGTATGAAGCCTTCTGAAAATCCAACATTCCTCAATATCACTCCTGTGATGCCAGTTGTTGAAGATGAAAGTGGGATTGCTCGTGGGTAACTTTGATCTTATTCATAAGCGCATCCGCACCATCTTCATCATTCTCCTCGCAATCTTTATCGTCTTTGCTGCACGCCTCATCCATATTCAAGGTATTCAATCTGCCGAATACACCCTTAAGGCTGTCAACGAGATGGAGAAAACTCGCTCGATTCCAGCACCACGTGGTGAGATCACAGATATCAATGGCGTTGCCTTTGCTCGCAGCGTTTCAGCAATCAATATCGTTGTTGACCAGAAACTGATCCAAGATCCAGCACGAGTGGCAGCCTTTGCTGCGCCAATTCTTGGTCTCTCTATCGAGGAAGTACAGGCATCAATTACCGGTGTTCGACGTTACTCAATGGTTTTAGAGAGTGCACCTCCAAGTGTCTGGAATCGCCTCTCTCTTGCAATCGATAAGTACAACTCACAGCTCAGCACCAAAGATTATGGCCAGCGCATCGCAGGCTTCTTTCCAGAGCGAAATTACATTCGTGAATATCCATCAGGAAATCTCGTCTCATCTCTTGTTGGCTTTGTTAGAAAAGATGGAATCGGCGCATCTGGTGTAGAGCTGAGCATGAATTCGGCGATCACAGGTAGAGCGGGTGCTTACTCATATGCTCGCGGACGCGGTGCCGAGATTCCTGGTTCTCAATCTGAAATTATTCCAGCGCAAGCCGGCACCACTGTGCGACTTACTATCGATCGCGATATCCAGTGGGTTGCAACAAAGGCGATCGCAGAGGCGGTAAAGAGCTCACGTGCAAGTGGTGGAACTGTCATCGTGATGGATCCAAAGACTGGCGCAATCGTTGCTCATGCCACCGCACCAACATTTGATCCAAATAATACAAAGAAAGTCTCCTTGGATTTAATGAGAAATCCATCTGTTCAAGATGTCTATGAACCAGGATCAACTGGCAAGGTAATGACACTTGCTGCAGCCCTTGAAGAAGGAACAATCTCGCCAGAGACTGTCTTTGATGTTCCATACAAGATTCGTCGCGGTGGAGAGTACTTTAAGGATCACGATCCACACCCACTCCAAAAGTTAACAACTGCTGGAATTTTGGCAGTCTCAAGTAATACAGGAACAATTAAGATTGCCGAAACGATGAGCGACGAGACGCTACATAAATATCTGACTAAGTTTGGTATCGGAGAAAAGACAGGTGTCGGACTTCCAGGTGAGAACACTGGAAAGCTCCTGGCAGTCAAAGATTATTCCGGAACGACAGCCCCAACAATTGCCTTCGGTCAGGGCTACTCACTCAATGCAATTCAAGCTACAAGTATCTTTGCAACGATTGCAAATAATGGAGTTCGCGTCTCACCAACTGTCATCGCCGGAACTAGCGATTCTTCAGGCAACTTCACTCCTTACAAGAGCGCCAAGGGACTCCAAGTAATTAGCGCTGCAACTGCGGCAAAGATGCGCCTGATGATGGAGAGCGTTGTTTCTTCACACGGTACTGCGCCAAGTGCATCGATCCCTGGATATCGCGTAGCAGGAAAGACCGGAACAGCAACTCGCTTTGATGATAATTGCGGTTGCTACAGTGGATACACCGCCTCATTTATTGGTTTTGCGCCGGCTGACGCACCGGCATTTGTCATCAACGTAACTCTTCAGGATCCAAAGGCTGGCCACTATGGTGGTGCTCTCGGTGGACCAGTGTTTAAGAAAGTGATGACCTTTGTTCTTCAGAGCCAACACATTGCACCAACTGGCACCTCCGTTCAACCAATTGCGTTAAATCAGGCTGAATTGGCGAAGAAGGCAAGAGAAGTAAAGAAGGCGCAAGAAATCAAAGTCTCACAGGCAAGTTCTAGAGGATAGCCATGCGTCCACTGCTAGAACACTCAATTTCAGTTGAAGCTATCTCTCGACTCATTGAAATCTCTAGCAATCTAGAACATTCGCTCACATTCTCTGGCGTGACATCTAGCGATAGCAAAGTTGAGGCAGGGGATCTATTTCTTGCCTACCCTGGTGCAAAGACGCATGGCGCTCATTTTGCAAAGAGTGCAATCGAGCGTGGTGCTTTAGCAATTCTGACTGATCACGAAGGTGGTCAGATCGCCGAAGGTTTACCGACCATTGTCGTCTCTCATGCACGTGTGGCAGGTGCAATCGTGAGCGCTCATCTCTATGGGAAGCCGATGCAAGAGATGGTCAGCATCGGAGTTACTGGCACAAATGGCAAGACAACAGTGTCAACTCTTCTCTATCAACTCTTTGAAAAAGCCGGCAGGGAAAGCGGACTCATCGGAACAGTTGAGACCCGTATTGGTCGTGAATCAGTCTCGAGTCTGCGCACGACCCCAGAGGCAGATGTTCTGCAATCTCTTGCATCGACCATGAGTGAACGCCATCTGCGCCATCTAGTAATGGAAGTTTCAAGCCATGCAATGGTTATGAATCGCATGCATGGTTCCCACTTTGCGATGGTGGGCTTTACCAATTTGACTCAAGATCACTTAGATTTTCATCCCGATATGGAGTCGTATTTCGCGGCCAAAGCGAGCCTCTTTACCCTGGAATATGCAGATCAAGCTTTTATCAATATCGATGATCCATATGGGCTTCGACTTTTCGAAAGCTGCCAGATTCCTGCGACATCTCTATCTCGCAGTAATCCCAAAGCAACATGGCACTACACCTCGATTACTCCAACACATCGTGGCACGGCGTTAAGCATCCGTGGAGCTGGTGGAATCTTGATCGAAACCTCAACTCCGCTTCGAGGCAATTTCAATCTCGATAACATTCTCTTGGTTCTAGCAATTGCTGTCGAGTGCGGAATCGATCCACTTGATTGCGCTGCGATCCTGCCCCATTTATACGGGGCACCTGGACGTATGGAAGCAGTTGATTGTGGCCAAGATTTTGCAGCGTTGGTCGACTACGCACACACACCTGACGCGGTAAGCAGCGTTCTTGCTACCGCTGCTGAATTTACCTCCGGAAAAGTAATCGCACTCCTTGGTTGTGGTGGAGATCGAGATCCTTCAAAGCGGCCTCTTATGGGTAGTGCACTTGCGCAGGGGAGCGCGGTAGCGATCTTTACCAGTGATAACCCACGCTCTGAAGACCCTCAGAATATTCTCGATGCGATGACTGGCCACCTTGTCGTTGATAAACCATCTCAAGTAATTGTTGATCGCAGAGCTGCCATTGAATATGCAGTCTCACTTTGTCAGGCCGGAGACACACTCTTGCTACTGGGCAAAGGCCATGAGAATGGTCAAGAGATTGCTGG
>WLGP01000092.1 GCA_009703165.1 Actinomycetota bacterium
AGACGCAGGAATATCTAGATCTGGATTCGCCTTCAGCGGGTGGAGCGATGGAACAACTATCTACCAAGTTGGAGATATCTACACGATCGGTTCAAGCAATATCACTTTGACTGCGCAATGGAGTGCGGTGCCAGTAACTCAGGCACCTGCTCCAACACCGACGCCAACACCGACAGTAATTTCGAAGCCTGTTGAAACGGTCGCAGAACAGGCATCAGCTGCCGCTGCTGTGAAGGTTGCTCGAGATAATTTACAACTCAATGTGGCAAAGAGCCAGAGTAGTTTTCAAGAGATTATTGCGTCTCTATCTACATCAAGCTCTTCCGGTTCTACTTTGATTGCTGATCCAAAATCTGGTGTGGTGGTCAACACTAAGAGTGAGAACATCAACTCTTCTCAATCTGCCAACATTAGAGTTGCCGCCAGAAATATCTCGCTATCAAATGATGTGATCGAAGCATTCAAGTCACGAGTAAGAATTACGGCGACGACTACTGGCATCTCGGTCACTCCCGTGAGCGGATTTACCGGTGTTCTCGTCGTTCCCTTTGCTGCAACGGTCGATGGCGTTGAGACCGTTGTCTTGAATAAGATTGTTGTAAATCCTGCGCCACCTGTTCCACAGAGATTTGCACCCACTGCGATCAACCAGAGTTCAATCGCTTGGGCGCCATCGACATCTCAAATCACTGGTTATCTGGTCAAGATCAATGGCAAAGAGATCTGCCAAACAACTGCAACTACTTGCCCAGTTGCTCAATTGATCGGACCAAAGTCAGTAGTCACGATTGCAGCCTTGGGTAATGACAAGACGGTTTCGACCCCGGTTGTCATTCCTTACGTGGCTACAAGGCCAATCCCAGCTCTTAAAGTTAATTTTGCACTCGGTTCATCAATTCTTTCAACCGCTCAGAAGAATGAAATCCGAAACGTAGCCAGAGTTATCGATACTCAAGGGTTTACACGATTGGTTGTTAGTGGATTTACAGATTCATCTGGAAGTATTGATCTCAATAGAAAACTTTCCGAAGCTAGAGCAAGGTCGGTTGCAGCCTTCATGCGAACCTTGTTGCCGAAGATCGCAATCAAGGCATCTGCATTTGGTCCAAATAGGCCGGTCGCCTCGAATGGATCTAAGTCTGGCCAAGCCCAGAATCGAAGGACTGAAATCGCCACCTGGTAGGCCTACGCGAGGAAATTAAATTACTTGCGAGTTCGATAGTGGGTGCTCTACCCTTACCGCTATGTCCGTACAGGGAGTATCAACACAGGTAGCAGTAGCTGCCGCGATCTCTCATGCCCATTCAACAAACCATGCCGCTGCAAAGCGAACATCATGGCCACGCGCATCAAAGCCAGCGTTTTACGCAGCTTTTTATGCCACAGCGGATGAGGCAACCGGAGGGTCAATCGAGTAAATCGATATAACCCAAACCAAGGGCCTCGAATCCGAAAAGGATTTAGAGGTCCTTTTTCTTTATCCAGATAAACCAGAACCACCACTAACCAGAGAAAAAACCAGAGAAAGATCAAGAGAGAAGAAAGAGGGTGAGAGCGATGACCGTTCTCTTCAGTGAACTGCAACTACCAGGCTGGGCCGAGACAGGCGAGAAGATTGGCTTAGGCGATGTCACATTTGCCTATGACGATGCCAAGGCCTTTACCTTGCCCTGCCACACCTCTGACCCTGAGATCTTCTTCGCCGATGACGATGCAGTAATCGCACAGGCAAAGGCGCTCTGCGGAAGTTGCCCAATGCGCAATGCATGTCTTGATGGTGCACTCTCGCGCCAAGAGCCGTGCGGTGTGTGGGGTGGACAGTTGATTGAAGATGGCGTGATTATTGAACGCCGTCGTCGTGCGGGTCGTCCACCAAAGGTTGTTGCTGCCTAACCTGCTACCACTGCAGTTGTAGAGGAATGGCGATAAGTAGTTGAGCGATTGCTAGCGCAATAAAGGTAATCGCAAGAGCTATCGAACCTTTCTTTCCGCATCTCTGCGGTAGACCTTTGATGCCGCTTGCGTGGTCTTGATCCATATCTTTAAGCACGTTGATGAAGTGCGCAGCAATTCCAAGGAAGGCACCACCCAAGATCATCCAAAGCGGTGGTGTCTTCTCTTTCGATAGAGCCATGCAAGAAGGAAGAATTGCAAAGGCGACAGCAAAAGGAAGTGGCGAGAAGATATTGAATTTAAAGTAGAAGTTATAGGCAAGTGCCCAACCAATAGCAAAGAGTGAAAGTCCGCCGCCAACAAAGCCAAGCGGACCAAAGAGATTGAGAATTATTGAGATGGGGATCATCGCAGCAAGCCAGGACTTCAGAAGTTTGCCAGTAATCAGCCCGGCAACCAGCGGCTTATTCATTCTTTTATGTGAGAGGTCATCGGCGTAATCGAAGAGATCGTTGCTCCAACCAACGATCAGTTGCCCGGAGAAGAAAGCGAGAGCGATCAGTAGCGATTGCCCTGTTGGCCAGTAGAGCTCGGCAAAGAGGTAACTCAAAGTAGTCACGATGAGCGTGGGGCCAAAGTGCGAAGCTTTAGCTAGGCCGACAATCTGAGTTTTCATGGAGCCCTTCTACTTCTTCTTGCGTTGGCAACGTGGGCAGAAATGTGATGAACGAGCGCTGATAACAATCCTTTTGATAAGTGTGCCACAACGTGGACAAGGTTCATCTTCTTGCCCATAGGCAGCCAGCGATTGATCGAAGAATCCGCTTTCTCCGTTGACATCGATGTAGAGATCATCAAAGGATGTTCCGCCTTGGGCAATCGCCTCAGCCATCACTTGCGTTGCAGATTCAATAACGGCGGCGATCTTCTTTGCGCTCATCTCTGAAGTAACCGATTCAGGATGCACTTGTGCGCGCCATAAAGCTTCATCGGCATAGATATTTCCAACCCCCGACATGATCTCTTGATTGAGCAGCGCGCTCTTGATCCGCACGTTGCGCTTAGCCAACTTTGCAACAGTTGCCTGGAAATCAAAGTCAGGATCAAATGGGTCGCGCGCAATGTGCGAGGCAGATGTTGGTACCCCATCGCTCATCTCTTCCACCGAGAGCCAGCCAAAGGTGCGCTGATCGTTAAAGACGAGATCGAGTTTGCGAAGTGATTTCTTCAGTGCAAAGTGGGCGCGGATATGTTTTGCAGCAGGGCGATCTTTCTGCGCAATAAGAAATTGTCCGCTCATTCCAAGGTGTGCAACTAAGACAAGTGGACGATCGAGAGTGATCCAGAGAAACTTTCCACGACGGCCAGTGCCTGTAATACGGGCACCTTGAAGCGAAGATAACGGAGCAAGGGACTCGGACTTTACTGCGCGGGGATGAAGGTCGTTTGCTTGCACAATGCGATAGCCAGAGACGAGATGATGTAATCCGCGCCGAACAGTTTCAACTTCTGGAAGTTCTGGCATTTCCTCTAAACCTCGTACCCGTTCTGAGATCTATTTGGTAACGGGAGAAATCTCTGGGAACCAGACTAACGCTTCATCGCGGAATGGACCTTCGGCCTCTAACTGACAGAAGATTCCAGTAGTTCCCATCGTGACGCGGTGAATGAGAACGTATTCAGCTGGAAGATTAAGTTGGAAACCAATCTTTGCCGTTGGGTTCCGTGGATCGCCAACGCGTGCGCTCTGATCACGTAGCCATTCGCGTGAGTATTTAAAGGTCGGGGTGCGTAGCGGTTCAACGAGTGGAAGAAGGAATTCAAGGACCATCTCTGGATCAACATCAACCTCAGGCAGAATAAATCCATCTTTTTTAAATCCGTCATAGAGGGCCTGAGCATCGTCATCGAGAGCGTTCTTTAATAGATTCTTAAATGGTTCAGGGAAACCATTAGGCAGACGATTACATGCACCAAAGTCGAGAACGCCAATGCGTCCATCTGCGAGCAAGCGGAAGTTTCCTGGATGAGGATCTGCGTGCAGTAACCCTGCGCGCTCTGGACAGGTGAAGTGGAAGCGCGCGATTCGAATTCCTGCGGCATCGCGCTCTGCCTTGGTACCGCTCTTGATTACCTGCGAGAGAGGTTTTCCTTCAAGCCATTCGGTGACAATTACTTTGGTAGTTGCTGTGACAACGCGCGGGATCGCAATATCTGGATCGTTCTCGTATGCGGCATAGCAAGCGCGCTGAGCTTCGGCTTCATATAAATAATCAACTTCTTCAATAATGCGCGCACGTAACTCTTCCATCAACGGCTTCATATCGACACCGGGTAGAACAAGACCGAAGATCTTTGAGAAACGTTGGATCTGATTGAGGTCGCTTACCAGTGCATCTGCTGCACCCGGATATTGAATCTTTACCGCAACATCTCTTCCATCTTTCCAAATCGCGCGGTGGACCTGACCGATAGATGCTGATGCAGTTGCTTGATCTTCAAAGGATAGGAAGTTATCGCGCCAATCTTCACCGAGCTCTTTGGCCAATACTTTGTGGACAACTTTTGCAGGAAGCGGCGGGGCTGCCTCTTGTAACTTGGTAAGAGTTTCACGGTATGGCTTTGCAAACTCTTCCGGCAGCGCTGCTTCAAAGACGCTCAGTGCTTGGCCGAACTTCATCGCGCCACCTTTAAGTTCACCA
Organism: Actinomycetota bacterium; assembly: GCA_009703165.1. Lineage (GTDB taxonomy): Bacteria > Actinomycetota > Actinomycetes > Nanopelagicales > Nanopelagicaceae > Planktophila. Next base: position 4,596 of record WLGP01000092.1, read on the forward strand.
AGAACCTTAAAGAGTTGCTCTGCAGTCTTTTCTTGAATATCGGCAAAGACGACAGATGAAGATTGTCCGACTAATTGCTTTCCAATTCCCAGCGCGCTACGTCCTGCAATTCCGACAGGGATAGAGATCATTCGCGCAGAGCGCGCACCCGTTGTGCTGGGGATCTTGGTATCTGCCGGTTTCTTAGCCACC
>WLGP01000093.1 GCA_009703165.1 Actinomycetota bacterium
CCATCAAAAGATGGCAGATCGTCATAGACCAGAACGTGCTTCCTAAATCCTTCACGCGAATAATTGCTATAGCCATACATGCAGATTCCATAGGCATAGTCATCGGTGCCGCTTAGGACTTCTGCAATATCAATCGGGTTACTTGTTGCACAGAAATCTGGAACAAGGCTTGCTAGTTCGACCATAAATTCAAGAACTTCAAGGGCCATCTCTTGATCGATAAAACGTGAAGTACCTTGAAGAGGATGACCTTTCTGTGCCATCAATGTGGCAAAGGTGCTAAATGCATCAACAGGCTTATGTGCCCAGAGCAGCTCCTTCTTCTTTGCTAAAGCAAAGACTTCATGCCAAAAGACTGGAGAGCGCTCTGCCTTATCTGGACGGAAGGCGCTGACTTGGGCTGCGGTATCGATAGCAAGTGCCCAGTGCTTACCCTTGTAGAGATAGGAATCGTGCGATGCACCAACACTTGTCGCTTCAAGCAAATCAAGTTGCGATGCTGTTACCAATTCTTCAAAAGGGATGACAGCATCTGCATGGACTGCATCAGGAACATGTGGGTGATCGATGATCATCAGATCATAATCGTTATAAAACTCAGAGATATGTTGGTCTCCAAAGGCTAAAAGTGAGCGTGCATCCCAGGTTACAGAGATGCCACACTTTTGAATCAGCAGATCATTGGATTGAATCAGACAATCTCGACCACGGACGTGATCCCAGGTCATACCTTTGAGTTCGATAAGTGACATTACTTACCCACTACGCGCACAATGTTTTCGGCAAACCAATCACGAACACCAATTCCCTCTTCAATGTACTTACCTAGATTGAAGAAGCCATGGATCATGCCTGGGCAATCCTTGTAGACGACATCATTTCCTGCCGCTTTAAGTTTCTCGTAATAGGCAACGCCATCTGCCTTAAGGACATCGTATTCAGCCGTGATCATGATGGTAGGTGGCAACCCAGCTAACGAAGACGCAGCATGAGGAACCGCATATGGATTGCTGCGATCTGCCGGCCCGTTGAGATACATCTCCCAGAGCCACTTCATGCCGCGCTGTGTCAGGCCATAGCCATCTGCATTTGGAACATCGGCGCTATCGACAAACTCTGGACCGTTACATGGATAGATCAACCACTGAAATGCCAACTTAATCTTTCCGCGATCACGGGCGGCAAGTGCCACAGCAGATGCCAAGTTTCCACCTGCGCTATCGCCGCCTACACCTAGGCGATCGAGGTCGATACCGAGGCGATCTGCATTTGCAACAGTCCATTCAAGTCCTTCGTAGCAATCATTAAACGGAATCGGAAACTTATGCTCAGGGGCTTTCTGGTAATTAACCGAGACGATGATCGAATTAGTCTTCTTCGCCATCGATGCCATCTGCGCGTGATATTTGGCGATGTAGTTGATGACCCATCCACCACCGTGGAAGTAGACGATGCCGGTGCGCTTTGCCGATGTTGTCGCAGGTGGTGTGTAGATCGCTACTGCGATATCTGCTGTAGAGCTTGTAAAGAATTCGATCGAGATATCTACAGAAGGATCAATCTCTCCCCCAAGATCTGGTTGGCCATGTGAATATCCGCGCGCAACTGTCGCACCTTGTTCGCTGATGTCAGGAAGGTTTGCCGCCTTTGCCATTTCAAGGAATGTGGCAGAGTGCGGATGTAGGCTCATGAAAATACTATAGGATATTCAGAGCACCGATACAAGGTCATCCCAGACCTTATTTTCGATAGGTGTATCAAAGGCAGCGATATTTGTTGCAACCTCTTGCGCACTGCGACAGCCGACAAGTACTGATTTAACAGCCTTATGGCGCAGTGGAAATTGCAGCGCTGCACTGGTCAGAGATACCTGATGGGATTCGAGAACTTCTCGGATGCGAATTGCTTTAGCCAGTAGCTCATCACTTGCGGGTACATAATCATAGGTTGCACCCTTAACTGGGTTGGCAAGAATTCCTGAGTTGAAGACGCCGGCTGCGATGATATCGACATTGCGTTCAAGTGCTGCCGGCAATAATTCATCGAGTGCGCGCTGATCAAGGAGTGAGTAACGACCTGCAATCAAGACCATATCGATATCAGTCTCTTTGATGACGCGGGTAGGTGTCTCGCATTGATTCATACCAACGCCAATCGCCTTAATAATTCCCTCTGAGCGCATCCGTTCAAGCTCAGGAAATGCTTCAAGGATTGCTTCATCAGCATTCTCATCAGGATCGTGGATGAAGAGAACCTCAACGCTATCTAGACCAAGTCGTTCGAGTGAGCCTTCAAGTGATTTGCGGACACCAGAGGCGCTAAAGTCGAACTTTCTTTCTACTGTGTTATCTGCATCCATAAAGAAATCATCGATATCGGTAGTCGATGGAACAAGAAGTCGACCGATCTTTGTGGCAATCACAAAGGTGGAGCGATCGCGTCCGGCAAGGGCTTTACCAATACGCCGCTCTGATGTTCCCTTACCGTAGTGAGGTGCGGTATCGATAAAGTTAATTCCATTATCGATGGCAGCAAGAACGGTATCGGTACATTCTTGATCGCTGACAGATGTGTAGAGACCGCCAAGGGCTGCAGTTCCTAGTGATAGCCGTGAAATCTCAACGCCTGTGCGCAGGGTTACCTTGTCATCATGTCTCATCACGCACTCCCGGTTGTTGCATGGTCGCTGACCGCAGCTCGCCCAGCCTCAAGACGTGCCACCGGCACTCTAAATGGCGAACACGAGACATAATCCAAGCCAACGTGGTGGAAGAAATCAATGCTCCGTGGATCGCCACCATGTTCTCCGCAGACTCCGAGCTTCATATCAGGCGTTACAGAGCGCACCTCATCGCAGGCGATCTTTACCAACAAGCCAACGCCATCTTGATCTAAGGATTCAAAGGGGCTAAATGGAAGTAGTTCAAGGTCGAGATAGCGAGGCAAAAAGGAAGATTCCACATCATCGCGGCTAAATGCCCAAGTAAGTTGTGTCAGATCATTTGTTCCAAAGGAGAAGAAGTCTGAGTAATCGGCCAACTTTGCAGCCGTTATTGCAGCACGTGGTGTCTCAATCATGCTGCCAATACTGATCTCCATCTGCTCACCAGCACCAGCAAGCACTCGTGCAACTTCGGTTTCAAGAGATGATCTGAAGTAGAGAAGTTCGCGTTGGGATGCAACAAGTGGAATCATGATTTCAGGTCGTGGGTCATAGCCTTGTGCGCGCACATGCAGTGCTGCGCGAGTCAGGGCGCGAACCTGCATCGAGAAGAGATCTGGAATCAATACACCAAGGCGTACTCCACGAAGTCCCATCATTGGATTTGATTCATGGAGACGATTGACGGCGCGATTGAGCGCTAACTTTCGCTCATCGACAACCTGCCCGCGCTCTTGAGTCAGCGCGATATCAACTGCCAAACTTGATTGATCGGTGAGAAATTCATGAAGTGGTGGATCAAGCAGACGTACAGTCACCGGAAGACCTGTCATCGCGCGCAAGATTCCGACAAAGTCGCTGAACTGTAACTTCTCCATCTCAGCTAAAACTTCTGCACGTTCTTCATCAGTCGTTGCAAGAACGAGAGTCTCCACAAGAACGCGGCGATCCCCCAGGAACATATGTTCAGTACGAGTAAGTCCGATTCCTTGTGCGCCCATCTGGCGAGCAATCTCAGCATCTTCTGGAGTATCAGCATTTGCCCGCACAGACATGCGACGAACATTGTCGGCATGGGTAATGATGCGATGGATACTCTTAATGAGGGCAGTAGATGTAGGCGCACCTGGATCTACGATGCCCTGTACATATTCAGTAACAACGCTCGGTACCACTGCGACTTCGCCGAGAAAGACTGCTCCTGTTGTCCCATCAATGGAGATGAGATCACCTTCGCGCACTGTGACATCGCCACAGGTAAAGAACTTCTCATCGACATTGACTTCAATGCTCTCGGTTCCACAGACTGCAGGGCGACCCATTCCGCGCGCTACAACAGCTGCGTGAGAGGTCTTACCGCCACGTGCTGTGAGAATTCCTTGCGCTGCAACCATTCCAACAAGATCGTCCGGGTTGGTCTCGCGACGAACCAGGATGACCTTCTTGCCAGCAAGTGCCTGATCTGCCGCATCGCGTGGATCAAAGACAACTGATCCAACTGCAGCTCCAGGGGAAGCTGCAATTCCACGAGTAAGTTCTTTAGGAGCAGATGCCTTATCAAATTGCGGGAACATCAACTGCACAAGTTGCTCGCCATTGACGCGAGTTAAAGCCTGATCCATAGTGATCGAGCCTTCATCGACAAGCTGTGTTGCGATCTTGAAGGCAGCCTCCGCGGTGCGCTTTCCAACACGAGTCTGCAAGATCCAGAGCTTTCCTTGCTCAACGGTAAATTCGATATCGCACATATCGCGATAGTGATCTTCTAATAGCGCCATGATGCGATTGAGCTCGGCAAAGGCTTCAGGATTGACTTCACCTAGGTGGGTCAATGGGAAGGCATTACGAATTCCAGCGACAACATCTTCACCTTGGGCACGTGGCAGGTAATCACCGTAGGCACCTGGGGCTCCACTTCCTGGGTCACGGGTGAAGCAGACACCGGTACCGGATGTATCTCCAATATTTCCAAAGACCATCGCTTGAACGTTGACTGCAGTTCCCAGGTCTGCACTGATGCGCTCTCTGCGACGGTAGAGCTGAGCACGTTCTGAGTTCCATGAGTGGAAGACCGCCTCGATCGCTCTGATTAACTGTGAGCGGGCATCAAATGGAAATGGCGCA
>WLGP01000094.1 GCA_009703165.1 Actinomycetota bacterium
CTAGGTTACTTGAAATTGATCAAGTCGCCAAAACGGCCTCTATAACTACAGGCGTGAAGACTACTGCTTTTCCTCAGAAATCTCATCTTCGCCGTTGCGCGTCACCGATAAGAGGCTGACCCCTTCATCGAGATTGACCAGGCGAACGCCCATCGAGTCGCGTCCGGTCTGGCGGACTTCGGCAGCTGGTGTGCGCATAACGGTTCCGGCAGATGTGATTGCTAAGACTTCATCGCTATCTGAGATAACAAGTGCGCTGACTAATGAACCGCGTGAACCTTCATCAATCTTTGCAGCTTTGATTCCAATACCACCGCGCCCCTGAAGTCGATACTCCTCGACAGGAGTCTTCTTTCCGTAGCCACCATCGGTTGCGGTAAATACAAATGATTGCGCATTGGTTGAATTGATACGCGACATCGAAAGTAACTGATCGCCATCGCGGAACTTCATACCGATCACACCACTTGTTGAACGTCCCATTGGGCGAAGTGATTCATCATCTGAAGTAAAGCGAAGTGACATAGCCTTCTTGGAAACTAATAACAATTCATCTTCTTTATCAACTAGTGCCGCGGCGACAACTTCATCGCCGGGTTTAAGTGAGATTGCAATAAGTCCACCGCTACGAGGTGAATCAAATTCGTTGAGCGCAGTCTTCTTAACAAGACCGTTCTTAGTTGCAAGAACGAGATATGGAACAACATCGTAAGATTTAAACCACAAGACCTCTGCGATCCGCTCTTCTGGTTTAAATGCCAGAAGATTTGCAACATGTTGTCCGCGAGCATCGCGACCAGCATCAGGTAGTTCATGAACCTTTGCGCGATAGACGCGACCTTCATTGGTAAAGAAGAGCAACCAATCGTGGGTTGATGCAACGAAGAAGTGATCGACGATGTCATCTTGCTTGAGGGCAGCGCCCTTTACTCCGCGGCCTCCGCGACGCTGTGATTTATATAAATCAGCGTTGGTGCGCTTTGAATATCCGCCGTGTGTAATGGTGACAACAACATCTTGATCTGGAATCAGATCTTCTGCTGAGAAATCGCCTTCGCTAGCAACAAGTTGGGTGCGGCGCTCATCGCCGTACTTTGCAACGAGATCTTCAAGCTCTGTCTTGATAATTTCGCGCTGCTTAGATTCTGAGGCCAAGATCGCATTGAGTTCGACGATATCTGCCATCAGGCCGTCGTACTCGTCGTTGATCTTCTGGCGCTCAAGGGCTGCAATACGACGTAGCTGCATATCCAAGATGGCATTTGCTTGGATCTCATCGACATCGAGAAGTTTCATCAAACCGGTGCGAGCTTCTTCAGGTGTTGTCGATGCACGGATAAGTGCGATTACGGCATCGAGCGCGTCAAGTGCCTTGAGGTAGCCCTGCAAGATATGTGCGCGCTTTTCCTTCTCAGCCAAGCGGTACTTGGTGCGGCGGACAATAACTTCAACCTGGTGCTCGATATAGAACTTAATAAATTCATCAAGGCGTAGCGTGCGCGGTACACCATCGACAAGTGCCAACATATTTGCGCCGAAGGTATCTTGCAGTTGGGTCTGCTTATAAAGGTTATTAAGGATCACCTTTGGAATTGCAGTATTTTGTAGAACGATGACTAGGCGTTGACCTAAGCGCTCGTTACCTTCATCGCGAACATCTGCGATGCCCTTGATTTTTCCATCTTTAACAAGCTCGGCAATCTTGAGAGCTAAGTTATCTGGGTTTACTTGATATGGAAGCTCAGTAACAACAAGACAGGTGCGTTTATTGATCTCTTCCACATTAACAACTGCGCGCATTGTGATTGATCCGCGGCCGGTGCGATAAGCCTCTTCGATACCGGTGCGACCAACAATCAGAGCCTTAGTTGGGAAATCTGGACCTTTAACAATCTTGATCATCTCATTGAGCATCTGATCAGATGGCATCTCTGGATTTTCAAGTGCGAAGAAGACTGCCTGTGAAATCTCACGAAGGTTATGTGGCGGAATGTTTGTCGCCATACCAACTGCGATACCTGCGCTGCCGTTAACAAGAAGATTTGGGAAACGGCTTGGAAGAACAACTGGCTCTTGTGAACGGCCATCGTAGTTTGGAACAAAGTTGACGGTATCTTCATCGATATCGCGCATCATCTCCATCGCGATAGGAGATAGTCGTGCTTCGGTGTAACGCATCGCAGCAGCTGGATCGTTTCCAGGTGAACCGAAGTTTCCATTTCCATCAACGAGTGGATAACGGAGCGACCAAGGCTGGGCTAAGCGAACGACGGTGTCATAGATCGCGCTATCTCCGTGTGGGTGATAGTTACCCATAACATCACCGACGATGCGAGAAGATTTGTAGTAACCCTTATCTGGGCGATAGCCAGCGTCATACATTGCATACAAGACGCGGCGGTGAACAGGTTTTAGACCATCGCGAACGTCTGGAAGTGCGCGGCCAACGATGACTGACATTGCGTAATCGAGATAGCTGCGCGCCATCTCAACTTGAAGATCGATTGTTTCAATGCGATCAAAGTCATCACCGGGGTTTGCCATACCGGTGCGATCTACAGGTGTCTCGTCTTTATCTTTAGCCATTAGATATCCAAGAACCTAACATCTTTAGCGTTACGTTGAATAAATGCGCGGCGCTGTTCAACATCTTCACCCATAAGAACTGAGAAGAGATCATCGGCTGCTGCTGCATCTTCAAGAGTTACTTGTACAAGTACGCGATGCTCAGGATCCATTGTTGTATCCCAGAGTTCCTTTGCTGGCATTTCGCCAAGGCCTTTAAAGCGTTGGATTCCATCATCTTTCGGAAGACGCTTTCCTGCCTCTAAACCGATCTTGATCATGCCATCTCGTTCGCGATCGCTAAATGCATATTCAACAGGATCTTTTCCGCCCCACTTCAACTTATATAGCGGTGGTTGTGCGAGATAGACATAACCGTTTTCAATGAGCGGACGCATAAAGCGAAAGAGTAAAGTAAGTAGCAATGTGCGGATGTGCTGACCGTCAACGTCTGCATCTGCCATCAAGATAATCTTGTGATAGCGAAGTTTCTGAATATCAAAATCATCGTGGATGCCGGTACCGAGGGCCGTAATGAGCGCCTGTACTTCGTTGTTCTGTAGAACGCGGTCGATACGTGCTTTTTCAACATTGAGAATCTTGCCGCGGATAGGTAGCACTGCTTGGTTACGTGAATCGCGGCCGCCTTTTGTTGAGCCACCAGCAGAGTCACCTTCAACAATGTAGAGCTCGCACTTTTCTGGATCGGTCCATTGGCAATCTGCCAACTTTCCTGGCATGCCGCGACCTTCGAGTAAACCTTTGCGATTACGGCTTAAATCACGGGCTTTTCGCGCTGCAACGCGGGCTGCTGCTGCATCAATGCTCTTTCGAACAATCTCTTTACCTTCTGCAGGGTTTGATTCAAACCACTGGGTAAGAAATTCATTGACAGCCTTTTGGGTAAATGACTTTGCTTCTGTGTTTCCTAGTTTTGTCTTTGTCTGTCCCTCAAATTGCGGCTCAGCTAATTTCACAGAGACGATCGCGGTGAGACCTTCGCGGACATCATCTCCGGTGAGGCGATCTTCCTTCTTCTTGATAAATCCTTGCTCTTCACCAAATTTATTAACAATTGAAGTAAGCGCTGTGCGGAAACCTTCTTCGTGTGTTCCACCTTCATGTGTGTGGATTGTATTTGCAAAGGTGTAGACAGATTCGGAGAACCCGGTATTCCATTGCATGGCAACTTCCAGGCTGATCTTTAACTTCTTATCTTCTGCCTCGATATAGATAATTGATTTATGTTGTTCGCCTCGAGTTGAGTTGAGGTGCTTTACGAAATCTGCGATTCCGCCCTGGTATTGATAGCGGGCTGTAAGTGCTTCACCTTTATCGTCAACATGTCCTGGGCGAAGATCAGTAAGTGTCAAAATTAAACCGCGGTTGAGAAATGCCATTTCGCGAAAACGTGTAGAGAGAACTTCAAAAGAGAAATTAGTTGATTCAAAGATCTCTGCATCTGGCCAAAATTGCACAGTAGTTCCGGTGCGATTTGTTGCCTCGCCTTTTTCAACTGGAGCATTTGGCACACCGATTTTGTAGCTCTGGCGCCAGACTGATCCATCGCGATGAACTTCAACTGCTAAATCTGAGCTCAGGGCGTTAACAACGGAGACACCTACGCCGTGAAGGCCGCCAGATACTGAGTAGCCACCATCGCCGAACTTTCCACCTGCGTGCAAAACTGTGAGTACGACTTCAAGTGCTGGCTTCTTCTCAACTGGATGGATATCGACAGGAATGCCGCGGCCGTTATCGATGACTTGAACTGAGCCATCTTCCATCAGCGTCACATTTACTTCGGTGCAATATCCAGCCAGCGCTTCATCGACTGCGTTATCGACGATTTCATAGACCAGGTGGTGGAGGCCGCGTTCACCGGTTGAGCCGATATACATGCCGGGGCGCTTGCGGACGGCGGCGAGCCCTTCAAGGACTGTGATCGAACTGGCGTCGTATCCGCCGTTTTTCTCGCTCACGTGAGGCTCCTTCAGGGTTGCTTACTGGCCGCTATGGGGCTGTCAGGGGTAAATCCTTAACAGCAGGGCGAAATCCTATCGTGGAATTGAAATAGGGAAAGACCAGATAAGCCCTAGGGTGGGGATTAGACCCACGATCTCGCGCGGGGTGAGGGTACCTATTAGCCGTCTTA
>WLGP01000095.1 GCA_009703165.1 Actinomycetota bacterium
CACAGGTGCGGCCACAGGAAGTGCCGCCATCGAATCAGTTGGAGATCCCGGACGTTTCTGGTCAGTTCCAAATGATGCTGAGCGCGGTCAGGTAATTATGCGATTCCTGGACGTCACCACAGGTGAGAAAGCTTCAATGTTGGTACCAGGTCGAGATGTTGGTAGATATCCAGAGAATGATCCAACGTGTGACTCGCTTCAGGATGCAGATTGTTCATCAGGCAATGTCCGTTACCAAGCAGTCATTCCTTTCTGTACTGGACCAGCAGATGTGAATTGCACCGAAGATGTTGGTGTCATTGATGAGGCTGGAAAGAAGACCAGCGCTGTTTTCAGTCGCTATTTCCCAACGGTGGCACAGAATCAGTTTGCAGGAGATGTAAACGCCAAACTTCCGAGCGGTGTTGCGGGAAGTATTTTCACTCTTCCCTCGGCTGCACACGATGGTGGAGATAACTATTACCTCTCCGTGCTTCTCTCTGGTGGTGGGCAAGATCTAAACTCAATACGCCTCACCGATTTTTCGGTCCAACTCTCGCCAATCAAACTCGAGCCAACTACTGGCTTGGGTGAAGATGACGCTGGGTGGGGACTCGTGAAGGCCAACGATGGAGGAAATCCGACTGGTAAGGATGTCTTCGTCAACAAAGGTCCTGGTTTTGCTGGCAATAATTTCTGCGTCGCAACTTCAGCCAAAGAAGGCCTCTGCGCACAACGTTATGCCTTTCCTGCAGGCATTAAGTTCTATGTCAAGGTCAGAACCCAGCAATCACCTTCTGGTTGGATGCATGGTCGTGTTTCAGATCCAGATATTCAGTTAAATGAGGCTGCAGGAGTTACAACAATCGAAATGCACGGCTTTCCAGTTGCTGTTCCTGCCGTATATAAAATGTATACATATCCCGAAATGCCTCAAGCACTCAAAGATGAATACGATGTGACAACTGGCGGATATAAGAAAGATCCAAACTTTGCTAGAAACCCTACGAACTACGTCCAAGGTGGACGTTCTGCCGAGGATCCAGATCCGCTTAAGCGAAACAATATTTATGAACCTACACCTTCTTCGAAGGCAGGTATGGAGCAACTCAAGCTCTGGATCCCATTTATCAAAGATAAGGCAACTGCTCTTCTCTCATATTGGTCTGTCCGCACATTGACTCAAGATGAGATGGAAGGCTCAAGTCAGTGCTTTAGAGATTCCAACAGAGTCTCAGGAATCGTAACCACGAATGCAACACAATATTCTGCAGGACCTCCTACTCTCGACAAGTCTGAGGGCACTCTCAATTATGTTGTAGCAGCCCCTCACTACGACCCTAGAGATAAAGACTTTAAGGGTTCATACGATCTCGTGATGCGATCTGATGTTGCTCGATGTGTTTATGGATTCTCGAGAGCACCAATTAATGCAACGATCTCTATCACTAGCGATGATGGAACTCCTCAGGTTGCAACGACTGTCATTGGTGAGCGCAACGGTTGGCTTTATCTTCAAGCCAAGAACTTTGAATTCTCAGCGCCAATCATCAAGGCCAAGCTGACACAGGAACTTGTTGTTGAACCAACTCCTACTCCAACGGCAACCCCAACAGTGAAGCCTGTTGTGGCGAAGAAGACCACGATCACTTGTGTGAAGGGTAAGACAACGAAGAAGGTCACTGCCATTAAGCCAAAGTGTCCAACTGGATTTAAGAAGAAGGCGTAGTGATGTTTAAGAAGATTCTCTCCGGATTAACAATCGCAGGACTCCTCGCCTCTCTTGTTCTACCTCAGGCACATGCAGCACCTGATGAGCAATGGGTGAAGACCCCTCCTCCTACTTCAGAGCCTTCATGGGGAATTCTGATGGCAGAGGATACGGGTACGCAGGCTCCTATTGCAGAGTTGATCTCTGTTAAAGCTGAAAATTACGTAGGCCAAGGCGGGAAGGTCCTAGAGGTAAAAGCTTGTAAAGAGTTCACAGAAGCAGAATGCCCTCGAGATCAATATCAGAGATACGCAACTCCACTCAATCTCTGTTTATCCGAGAAGGATGGAAATTGTGTCGAGGAAGTAATCGCAAGGGATTCAACAGGTTCAAAGCTAGCTGTCAATTTTCTGAGGAATTTCCCAGAAGAGAATCCATATGATTTTGCGGGAGATGTCGCAAGCAACCTACCTGATGGCGGAACGACATTTCTCGTTGATATCCCAGAAGCCAAACATGAGGGTGGAAGCACATACCTTGCTAGCGTTGTTATCAACGGTGAGAAAGAATCAAATAGCCCGAAATTTCGCACCACAAACTTTAATGCCCAACTCTTTGCGGTAAATCTTGTAAAAGGCAATTTCAATATGACTAGACCTGGGCTAGATCCGGCGGTCTATACCGAGTTTAGAAACTCTAACCGCTCAGGCGATTTGCAATGCTCGATTCAGTGCAGCCTGGCGGAGAAGGCCGTTGGTTACTCACTACCTTTAAATATAGTTTTCGGATTCAAACTACGCCTGGCAGCTGAAGTAAATGGATGGCTCAATGGACGCGTCTCCAATGTAGAGAGCTCGATTAGTAAGGATTCCCAGGGTCGACAGATTGTTGAAGTTGTGGGAAAGCCAGTTATCGTTCCCGTTATTTTCGGTTGGACTACAAAGACTGAGGCACCAAAAGCACTCCTTGATTTCTATGGCGCCATGGATCCTAAACGCGCACATTCGGGTAATGGATTTGGAAAGTGTTTAGATCCGGCGAGAGTAGGTTCAGCCCCTGGTCCTTGCAATCCAATCTATTGGGAGAGCACTCTGAGAAATCCAGGTAAAGACCTAGAGTCACTCAAGGAGATTGCTCTTTGGTTACCGTTGATTAAAGATAAAGCTGTTGCTGCGCCCACCATGTGGCTGATTTCCTCTTTAGGTCAGCAATTCAACAACGGATGTGCTGCAACAACTGACCGTGTTTCTGGAATCGTCACAACAAATGCCACAGGCTATGTATCTGGACCTCCAGAGTTCAATAGGGAAGATCAGACACTTGATTACAAAGTTATAGCCGCACATAATCTTGCAGATGGAACTGAGTTCAAAGGTACCTACGACTTAACAATTGATGCCGACTTCGCTCGCTGCATTTATGGTTTTTCAAAAGCCCCAATTGGCGCAACTGTCAGCATCGTTTCCGCCGATGGCCAGGCTCAAGTTGCCACTGTTGTCGTAAGCCAGAGAGATAAATGGATCCACCTTGGTGCTTACGGCTTCACATTCTCATCACCGACTCTTAAAGTGAAGTTCAGTCAAGCAGCTGAGTCAGTTGCGACCCCAACTCCAACGCCAACTCCATCAGCGACTGCTCAGCCAGTTGCTGCAAAGAAGACAACCATCACTTGCGTTAAGGGTAAGACAACCAAGAAAGTCACTGCCGTTAAGCCGAAGTGCCCATCTGGATTTAAGAAGAAGGGGTAATCAATGAACCTCATGAGGAATCGCTTCTTTCAATCGATCATGGCGCTCGGTGTTGCCTATCTGGCAATTGTCTTCTTTATCTCTCAGAGCCCTGCAGGAGATAGCAAGGTAATCTCAGAGAAGTTAATTGAGATGAGCCCGGATAACCGCCTTGATCTTCTGATTCAGATTACCGGTGTTAATCCACTTGAAGGTACTGCTGAAGCGCGCGTACTTCCATGGCCACAATCTGATGACATTGGATATCAATTTAAATCTGGATGGATTCCAACCCAAGATGTCAGCATCCACGTTGACTCAGTTATCGGTGGAAGCAACGGCGGAACCAACGTCTATAACTTTGAGAAAGACACACCAACTGGTGGATTCAATGTTCAGATCGATGAGCAGCCAGGTGCGGGCTCACGTTCAAAGGTTGACTGGTATCCGCTAGATCTCTATAACTTTGAGATTCCAATTAGCGTTATTGGCGAAGAGTCATCACTAAATGTCCTGCCTCAGGATTACACGAAGAATATTGATACCTTCGATATTAGAATGACTCATGGCCTCTGGTCAGATCCAGATACGATCGTGACGATGGGGGATCAGCCTTCATTTGATGCAGCCGTTGATGAATTTACAAATGGTCAATCATCGACAGTCTTTACTGCAACTCGCTCTAACTCAACCAAGCTCTTGGTCTCAATCATTCTTCTCTTGATGGTTACTGCGATGACATCGGTTGCGATCTTGACCCATATGGTGGTTAATGGAAAACGTCCTCCATCACTTTCATCTCTGACATGGACAGCTGCGTTGACCTATTCCTTGATCTCACTTCGCGGCCTCATGCCAGGAGATCCACCAATTGGCATCTTCGTCGACAAGATCTTCTACTTCCCATCGCTGATCCTGACCTTGGTCTGCTCTCTCTGGGTCTTGGTCACCTGGGTCCGACGGGATGATTTCCAGGCCTAATCTGATCGAGGCGGGGGTAGAACCCCGTGTGTCGCCGGGGCTCAATATGGGTGGCTCGGGCCCTTCGGGGTTATAAGAGGCCGATTTCCCTTATACGGGGGCCCTGCCTTAGACTCACCCTTCGGTCCAGATGAGAATCCACAGGATTTAAGGCTAGACCAACCATGTTCGTTTTATGAGATAACAGAGAAGAAGGTAAATTTTTGGCTAGCAAAGATGGCGCCATCGAAATTGAAGGCGTTGTAGCTGAAGCTCTACCTAACGCAATGTTTCGCGTTGAACTAACA
>WLGP01000096.1 GCA_009703165.1 Actinomycetota bacterium
ATGATCGCTGCGCGCTGCTGCTGTCCCCCGCTAAGACGATCTGGATATTCATCGGCCTTTTCCAATAGATCAAAGCGCTTGAGTAGCCCTTCAGCCAATTCATTTGCCTCATCGCGGCTCTTGCCTTGGACCTTAATCGGCGCAAGTGTGATGTTCTCTCTAATCGTCATATGTGGAAAGAGGTTAAATGATTGAAAGACGATACCGAGTTTGCGGCGGATCACATCGACATTAATTGCCGGATCACTAATCTCTTGGCCGTCTAAAAGAATCAGTCCATCATCGATTGGCTCAAGAAGATTGATGCAGCGCAAGAGTGTGGACTTTCCTGAACCTGATGCACCAATAAGCACAGTTGCTGTGTGTTCAGGAACAGTCAGCTGCACATCGTGGAGAACCAGAGTTTCGCCAAATGATTTACGGAGATCAACGATCTCAAGCACTGGAGTACTCATGCCAACCCATCCGAGTTCTGCTTCTCAGATCGCAGGCGAATATGGCGATCGATATAGCGAGTAAGAGGGATTGTGATCAAGAGGAAGAGAATTGCTGCAACTACATATGGTGTGTAGTTAAAGGTACGGCTGGCATTGATCTGGGCTGCTCGCACCGCATCGGTAACGCCAAGAATTGAGACAAGGCCGGTGTCCTTAAGCAGTGAGACAAAGTCATTGAGTAGCGGTGGGATTACGCGACGTATCGCCTGAGGCAAGATGACATAGCGCATCGCCTGTCGTGAAGTTAATCCAAGTGAGCGTGCAGCAGCTCGCTGCGATTGATGCACCGAAAGAATTCCGCTGCGGATTACTTCGGCCACATAGGCCGAATACGTGAGGACTACAGCGATTGTTCCAAGAACAATGACATTGCTGGTGAGCCCTTGAATTCGAAGTGCCGGGACACCAAAGCCCACAAGCAAAATAATCAAGATAAGAGGTGCGCCACGGAAGATATCGATATAGGCGGTGGCAATAAATCTAAAAGGGGTAAGGGCTGGAGATTTAGTAGTGCGAAGTAGCGCTAACGCCAGCGCAATAATGCCAATGGCAATACCGCCGATAAGAGTGAGTTGGAGGTTAACGACTAGGCCGCGCACAACAGTAGGAAAGACTTCTCTACCGTAATCAATGTCGAAGAAGGTTGTCTTTACAGATTCCCAGCCAGGTGATGTGACAAGAACGATGGCAAGGGTTCCAAGAACAAGAACAGTTGAGATGAGGGCGATGAGCCTCTGGCGCTTATGAAGTGCTCTGCGAAATAACTCTCGCTCGCGTTCACGCGGGCTTGGTGACCATGGCGTTGAATTACTCACCACGGCCACCAAACACGAATGAAATCACTTAGTTAATCTGTATCGCTTATGGCTTCAATACTGGTGAACCAGTATTTGTTGCTAGCCATGTATCTGTAATCCCAGCAAGAGTTCCATCTGCTGTGATTGCATCAACTGCGCCAGATACACATGATGTCAATGGGCTTCCCTTTGTGAGAAGAAGACCGAATTGATCACCTGAACCAGTTGATGGAAGCTGTCCAACAATGATTCCGTTCTCAACTTCGACACCTGCTAGGTAGAAAGCTGTTGGAAGATCTACAACGAGACCATCGATCTGCTTATTCTTGAGAGCAGATACACCAGCTGCGTTATCGTTGAAGACGCTTGGCTTTACGCCAATCTGTGTCTCAATTGCATCTAGTGATGTTGTTCCTACTGCTGCACCGAGCTTGGCATCCTTAAGATCTGCAAGTGAAGACTTTCCTTCAATCTTGCTTCCCTTGAATGAGACGATCGCTTGTGGTGCTGTGTAGTAAGGAGATGAGAAATCAACTGCTGCCTTGCGCTCTTCTGTAATCGAGAACTGCTGCAAGTTAAAGTCGAAGTTCTTCTCACCTGGTGTTACAGCGCTATCGAATGTTGTACGAACCCACTTGACCTCATCCTTTGAGAATCCAAGTTGAGTTGCAACTGCGTAAGCAACTGCTGCTTCAAAGCCTTCTCCAGATTCTGGAGCATCATCAATCACCCATGGGTAGTAGGCAGGTTCTCCAGTTGCGATAGTGAGAACGCCATTTTCAATGGTTGCAAGATCTGCTTTTTCACATGAAGCTGATGCGCTCTCCGTTGAGTCGCTACTTGAACACGCTGAAATTCCGAATGCAAAAGCCACGGTCAACGCGATTACTAATCCTTTGCGGTTTTTCATGAAATGCCTTTCATAGAGGGGTAATACTCGGCAAAGGCTAATAACCGCCCTGAGCCCTGTCTAGTTGCAAGGCGATCGCATTACATAGTGAGATGCAGGGAGCCTGAATGCGTACGGGTTAGTACACTTCATTCTCTATGGCAATCACAGCCCATCGTCACGGCGACGATCTTCATAAACCTGCTCTAGTCCTCGTCCACGGTCTTGGTTCTGCAGCAACGATCTGGAAGAGCCTGCTATCGCAACTTTCTCAACACTTTACCGTCTATGCAGTCGATCTTCCTGGCCACGGAGTTGCACCACTTAACCAAGACGAAAAGTACGATCCCATCTCTCTTGCCAAAGGAATTGTCGAAGAGATGGAACGCGCACACGGTGTAAAGCAGATGCATGTAGCAGGTAACTCACTAGGTGGATGGATTGCACTTGAGATGGGCGCAGTTGCCCCGGATCGAATCCAAAGTATTACCGCTCTTGCACCTGCAGGACTTTGGCATGAGGTGCCAGAGCGACGTTTGCCTCCAAGTATTGATGCGCGAATCCTTGCAAAGATTTCTCGCTACTTTATGCCTCTGGCCTACCGCCTCCCACCGCTAAAAGCCCTTGGCTATAAAAAGATCACTCACTTGTGGCGTGAACTCAGCTATGAATCATGTCGCGACTCAGTATTGGCGATGGCGCACTCACGTGGGTATACGCCAATCTGGAATGGAGCGCGAGGTCGAAAGTTTGAATCCGAAGTTCCCGCCCATATCAATACATCAATTGTTTTCGGTGATTACGATTTAATGCTTCCAGAAGATGTTGCGCAAGAGAAGACAGTTGCGCCAGCGCATTCGAACTGGGTTGTGGTCGATAACTGCGCCCACGTGATTATGTGGAACTATCCAGAGTTGACCGTTGATTTCATCAGACGGACGGCGCAGCTTTCGCGCTAGAACTTATGTGGTGGCGGGTGAAGGATTTGAACCTTCGAAGGCAGAGCCGGGGGATTTACAGTCCCCTCCCATTGGCCGCTCGGGCAACCCGCCATGTTTAAAACATGAGGAAAATTTCTCTTCCTAGCCGTGTAGTGCTGGCGTATCGTAACAAAGAGGCCCGAAGTAGACCAATTCACAATCTGGGCCATCACCCGTAGAATCACGTAATGAGCACAAATATCGACTGGGATTCAATCCATAACCTTGCTAAAGATGCGATGAAAAAAGCATATGCCCCGTACTCCAATTTTCCGGTGGGTGTAGCTGCCCTCGTTGATGATGGTCGTTTGATTAGCGGTGCAAATGTTGAAAACGCCAGTTATGGAATTGGTTTATGTGCCGAGTGTTCCCTCGTAAGCGCTTTGACGATGTCTGGTGGAGGACGCCTTGTTGCAATTGTCTGCGTTGATGCAGATGGACAGTTCTTGGCACCATGTGGTCGTTGCCGTCAATTGATATTCGAGCACGGTGGAAATGAAGCCCTATTGATGACACCAGATGGTCCACAGAAGATGAGTGCGATGTTGCCTTGGGCATTTGGACCAGAAGATCTCAAGTAAATGACACTTCTTCTTAGTGCGCAGGATATTGCTCGCGCACCGAAAGTACTTCTGCACGATCACTTAGATGGTGGCCTGCGCCCTCAGACCATGATCGATCACGCTTTGGCAAGTGGTTACACCAAGCTGCCAAGTTATGATCCAGCTGAACTTGCAACGTGGTTTGTAAACGCTTGTAGCTCAGGAACCCTAGAACTTTATTTAGAGACCTTCGAACACACCATCTCTGTGATGCAGACCCGTGAAGAGATCATTCGAGTTGCTCGCGAGTGTGTTCTTGATTTAGCAGCAGATGGAGTCGTCTACGCAGAAGTTCGCGGAGCACCTGAACTCTTTACCCGTAAGGGCCTAACAATTGATGATGTCATCGAAGCAACTGTTGAAGGTCATAAGCAAGGAATGGCTGAGGCTAAGGCTGCCGGTCGTGAGATTCGAGTTGAGGCGATTTTATGTGCTCTTCGCCAGAATAACTTTAGCGATGAGGTCGCAACCAAAGTTGTGAAGTACAAGGGCCGTGGAGTTGTGGGCTTTGATATTGCTGGCCCTGAGGCTGGCTTTCCTCCAACAGATCACATCAAAGCCTTTGATTATCTACGTGCCAATGGTGCTCACTTTACGATTCATGCTGGTGAAGCATTCGGTGTTGAATCTATTGAGTTAGCAGTGCGTAGCTGTCATGCAGAACGTATTGGCCACGGAATTAGATTGATCGACGATATTGATTTCTCTTCCGGAATCCCCGTCTTGGGCTCACTTGCGCAAGAGATTCTTGATCGCCAGATCTGCCTAGAGATGGCTCCGACATCAAACCTGCAGACAGGTGGAGCGGCATCCTATGAGACTCACCAGATCGGTGTGATGAAGAAGCTTGGATTTAACGTCACCATCAATACTGATAACCGTTTAATGAGTGCGACTTC
>WLGP01000097.1 GCA_009703165.1 Actinomycetota bacterium
ATCTGGAAGTTAAGGCCAAAGGTTGCAGCAAAGAAGACAGCGATCATCACTACATAGAGATCTGGTCGCGCCTTAACATAGGCAAAGCCTTCGCGGATTGTTCCTAGCGTCTTCTTGGCTTCGCGATAGAAGAACTCTGATTCGCGCATCGATAAAAGGGCGATATTGACTGCAATGTAACTTGCTGCGTTGATAATAAATGAAGGCCCTGTGCCGTAATGGGCGATGAGAAAACCAGAGATTGCAGGGCCTACAAGGCGTCCGGCGTTGAAGTTAGCTGAATTAAGGCTGACCGCATTTGCAAGATCTGAATGGCCAACAATTTCAGAGGTAAATGATTGGCGTATAGGGGCATCGATTGCACCAGAGATTCCCAGAACGGCAGCACATGCAAACACATGCCAGAGCTGGATGTTGCCGCTTATCACCAAGATTCCAAGAGTCAGTGCAGATAGTCCACCAAATGTATTGGTGACAACAAGTGCCAGACGTTTATTGACGCGATCTGCTAGTAATCCACCATGCAAGGTAAAGAAGAGAAATGGTGCAAATTGAATAGCTGTAACAAGACCGAGGTAGTAGCCGTTGTTATTGGTCAGTTCTAGAACGAGCCAATCTTGGGCGATGCGCTGGGCCCATGAACCAATATTGGAGACAGCATTTGCAGGAAAGAGGATTCGGTAGTTGCGGTGTCTAAATGAACGCCAGTTACCGTTCTCATCTACGCGCATTCGCATTACTATAGACCTATGTCACAGAAGTCGCCGATTAAAACTGTCGTCACCCTCATAGCAATCGGCACTATCGCCTGGTTGATCGCAGGAATGGTTGCTCTCACCCTTGATGCAGATTCCAAATACATCTGGACATGCGTAGTAGGCGCGCTCTTAGGCGTTACAGGTATTCGTTACTCGATCCGTAGAGATCGACGGAGTGGTATCTAAGCTTCGAGTTGGCTTGCAATACCGCGAAGCACGCGACCAAGGCGATCTGCTTCAGGACCTGATGGATGGCGACCATGGCGAAGGCCGTTACCGACCTTATCCAAAATCTTGATCGTGTCTTCAATCATCGCAGCAAGATCATCATTGTTAATGCGTGAATTCTCAGCCAATGAAACTGGTGCATCAACAATATGCACTGACATCGCCTGTGGTCCCTTACGTGAATCAATAACAGAGAACTCAAGCTTTGTTCCAGGCTTTACTGTTGCAACGCCTTCAGGAAGAGCAGTTGCTGCCAAGTAGACATCTTCACCCTCATCGGATGCGATAAAACCAAAACCCTTTTCGAGGCTAAACCATTTAACGCGGCCTGTAGGCATTGGAGACTCCTTGATGTCGTGCTTCTTAGGGAAGGTTGATAAATACTGGGCAAGTTTATCGCAGGATATTGGGGCCTTGCTACCCGATTAGAGGCGTAGATCAAGGGCGATATCAGCCCTCTATCGCCAAATTCTGCGCGTTGCTACCCTTCCGCGTTATGCGCCGCACCCTTATTGCCACACTCGTAATTTCATGTGGATTGCTCTCATCTCTTCCATCAGCAGTTGCTTCCAATAAACCTGGCGCTGCATGTAAACGAGTGGACGAAGTCGTTCAATCTGGTTCCCAGAAATTAATCTGTCAACAGAGTAATAAGAGATTGATTTGGGTTACATCCACAGATGTAACAACCTACGCCTTTGGACCAGCAGGGAGAATTGCCTATCGCTATATCAATGGCAAGCAAGAGCGCCAAAGTCGTTTCGGTGATTGGCTTAAGAGCGATTCACGAAAGTCAAAGAGCGTTGATCCAATTCGCGCAGCTGCCTATAGATCAATAAGAGCGCTGCCGGTTGACCCACAACATAAAAATATCTCTTTCGATTACATCATCCGCCCCTCATACCCAAATGAAGTTGCTGCAATCATCAAAGCCCAATCAACCGAATTTGCGAAGAGATTGAGCCCAATAATCGACAAGAAGGTAACAATTAAGTTGATTCTGGTTACCGAGAAAGATCAGGGCTATATCAATAGTGAGTTGCCCAAAATTGTTCCTATGGAGAATTGGCAAGGAGCTTTAGGAAATATTAAAGATTACGACACTCTCGAAAAGTTCTACTCGCGAAGTGGAACCGGTGGTGGAACTGCATCTTTTCTTCCGGAGTTAGGCTATGGCTACTACATCGGTCATACCTCGAGCTTGGCTAAGCTCAATACATTTTGGCCCGAGATCGCTCCACATGAAATGACCCATATATTGCAGGGCATCTTTACCAACGGATTTAATGGAAGTTATCCCGAAGGAGATCCTCGCGCAAAGTGGCATGGACACTTCATCGAAGGCTCAGCCAATACCTTTGGCATGGCTCTAGGTTTTGACCAACTGGGTTGGTACTCCGATGAGATGGATCTACTTCTTCGAAATACGATGCGCGCCTTTAATTCTGAGTACCCGATGAAGAACGTCAATGATGCCCTGGCCCTCATTAACGCTATTGAGAAGAGACAGACGCAGGCACAAGGTGAGCTCAGTTATGCAGCGGGCCAATTCGTCTGGGAGTACTTCGTTGGTAAGTACGGGGCAGAAAAATATATTGAACTTCTGCGTAATATCTCAAAGACGGATAGCTTTTCGCAGAATATAAAGATGACGATCAAGATTGATAAATCTGAGTTCTATCGCGGGGCCGCCGAGTATCTCTTGGCCTCTTGGAAACGCTTAGGCTAACGTCGCCTCGCTGTGTGCGCCGCAGCCATGATCTACTGAAACTACGCGTGCATCATCTGGTGCAATCGCATTGGCGCAGACGCCAAAGGATGCGCGCAGTGAGCCTGCAATAGGTAGGAAGAATCCACATGTTTGGCAAGGCTTCGGTGCACTCTGTGCAATCGGAGCAGTTGGTCCACGATCTGATGCATACCAACGCTTACTTGCTTGATCGCGACCTTCAATAGAAAGTACGCGCGCACGAGAAAGGCCTAGATCAAATACTTGTGATGGATCTAGATCCTCATCCTGAATCAATGAATGCACACCTGGTACTAAACGTGTGTCATCGAGAATACTTGGAACGATAACTCCTGGCTGAATATCCTCCGGCAGAATGCGATCACGATATTCAATCCACTCAGGAGCAATAAGAGATTCTGGCCCTGGGATAACTACAACATCGCAGATAGTTGGTGTTGCGCCATCTTCCACCTCGGCGATAGTTACGCACCAACGCCAGCCCTTGTAGCCAGCTAAATCTGCATCAAAGAGAAATGTGGAGACGCGATTTTCGCGATCAACATCAACTGAGATAAAGGCACCAACCTGTGAAGGTTTTTCGGCATCGGCGATCGCAGCGTTACGTGCGATCTCTTGGGCTGATGTGCTCATGGGGTAAGGGTAAAGCAGAACAGGCCCGCGACGTTAATCGCGAGCCTGTTCGTCTAATACGTATGCGGGATTTAGATTAGAAATCCATTCCGCCGCCGTCGCCGCCCATTGGAGCAGCTGGCTTATTCTCTGGCTTATCTGTGATGACAGCCTCTGTTGTAATAAAGAGTGCGGCAATTGATGCAGCATTCTGTAGAGCAGAACGTGTCACCTTAGCTGGATCGATGATGCCAGCCTTGATCATGTCGACGTATTCGCCAGACGCTGCATTTAGTCCGTGACCTGATTCAAGATGGCGAACCTTCTCAACGACAACTCCACCTTCGAGACCGGCATTGACTGCGATCTGCTTGAGTGGTGCCTCGATTGAAACTTCTACGATCTTTGCACCAGTTGCTTCATCTCCTTCAAGCTTAAGCTTCTTAAATGCTGCAGTTCCTGCCTGCAAGAGTGCAACGCCACCACCGGCGACGATGCCTTCTTCAACAGCTGCCTTTGCGTTACGAACTGCATCTTCGATGCGGTGCTTACGCTCTTTGAGCTCTACCTCAGTTGCAGCTCCTGCCTTGATGACAGCAACTCCACCTGCAAGCTTTGCAAGGCGCTCTTGTAGCTTCTCGCGATCGTAATCTGAATCTGACTTTTCGATCTCAGCGCGGATCTGTGAAACGCGACCCTTGATCTGTGCCTCATCGCCTGATCCTTCAACGATTGTGGTCTCTTCCTTAGAGACAACAACCTTGCGAGCGCGGCCAAGAAGTTCGATTCCAGCTGTCTCTAGCTTGAGACCAACTTCTTCTGAGATCACTGTGGCACCTGTCAGGATTGCAATGTCCTGGAGCATCGCCTTGCGACGATCACCAAAACCTGGAGCCTTAACAGCTACTGAGCGGAATGTTCCTTTGATCTTGTTAACAACCAAAGTAGCAAGTGCTTCGCCTTCAACATCTTCTGCGATGATCGCAATTGGCTTACCAGCTTGCATGACCTTCTCTAGAAGTGGAACGAGATCCTTGATATTTGCAATCTTTGAGTTTGCGATCAAGATATATGGATCTTCAAGAACTGCTTCCATGCGATCTGTATCTGTTACAAAGTATGGAGAGATGTAGCCCTTATCAAAGCGCATACCTTCGGTGAGCTCGAGCTCAAGACCAAATGTATTTGACTCTTCAACGGTGATAACGCCTTCTTTTCCGACCTTATCCATCGCTTCTGCGATCATCTCGCCGATTGTTGTATCGGCTGCAGAGATCGATGCTGTTGCTGCGATCTGCTCTTTGGTC
>WLGP01000098.1 GCA_009703165.1 Actinomycetota bacterium
GCCGGAAGTGCCATCGTCTGAGATTTCCCAGAGGTAGGCAGTTGTGGCAGCAGTTCCGCCGCCGATTGTTCCTGCAACTGTTAGTTCAACACCAACTTGGGCCGTTCCCGTAATAGCCACGCCTGTGACAGTCGGAGCTGCCAACGCTGTGGTGAAGCTGAGAGTTGTGACGTTAGCAATTCCGGCATACGAATTAGGAGTTACAGCAGTGTCGGTAACGGCTGTTGCATCAATGAGCAGGTAATACTCAGTTGAGTTGGCCAACGAATCTGTTGGGTCAATTGTGAGAACAGCTCCTGAAATTGTGACAAGGGAAGAGACTGCAACATCGAAAGCTTCGACTGTTGTGTTATCTGAACTCTTCTTAATAGTTATCGATCCTGTGCCCAGAGCAATGTCCTCGCTGAAGGTCAGGGCGATACTACTTCCGACTGCAATATCTGTCGCATTATCTGCAGGAGATGATGATATCAGTGCTGGTGCTGTCGTGAAATTACGATTGGGAACCAAAATCCCCGGGAATTTAACATTCGAATCTGCATCAGCGACAATTGCATCTGCATCAATTAAAACATGATAGTCAGTGGATGGGTCGAAGTTAGATGTTGGGTCGATTGTGAGAACAGCTCCTGAAGTTGTGAAACGTGAAGAGGTTGCAACATCGAAAGCTTCGAATGTTGTGTTATCTGAACTCTTCTTAATAGTTATCGATCCTGTGGTCAGAGCAATGTCCTCGCTGAAGGTAAAGGAGATTGTTTTGTCAATGGGTACTGCACCATCCTCGTCACTTGGATCACTTGATACAAGAGTCAGTCCGGTTGCGCTCGCGAAACTTGCGCCACCCACCTGCAAGCCAAAGACTGCAATCGATGCCACAAGGAGCTGAAGTCCAAGCACTCTCAGTCGGCTGGTGAACTTCCCTCGAATTGATGATTGATTCGTTGTATTTAGGAAGTTGTACTGATTGTGAGTTGCCGTTGACATTGATGCCGCCTTTTGTGAGTCAGAAATTGCTTGAGCGCAATCTGGCACTCACGGCCGATGGGGTGAATGGCAATGTTCGGACATGTCTTAGTAGAGAAATTCTTTGTCTGTAAGCGGAATTGAAAGCCCTAGGTCATGACTGATCAAAATCCTTACCCTTATGCGAATGTTCGGTCATGTCTGGCAGGGGTAGCTTCCTTCCGAAATGTCAGTCAGGACATGTAGAACAGAACCATTCAACTAACGGAGAATTGAATGTACTTAAAAAGAGTAGCTGGGCTAGCCCACTTTCTTGCTGAGGGTGAGAAGCCATCAGATGAACTGGCTAAATTTCTCGTGCTAAAAACTTTCGCAGAGTTGTCACCAACTGCACTCTATGTTGCTGAAATAAGTGATGACGGTTACTTGTCGCCAATTGCTGGTTTCGGTTTTGATAAGTTAACAATTGCACAATGGGGCCGATTTCCACTAAGTATGCATCTACCGATCACCGAGTGCGTACGTAAGGATGAGTGCGTCATCGTTCGATCGGTAGATGACTTCTTCACCTTCTATCCAATTACGCGCGAGATCGAGAATATCAATACCGATTGGGAGGCGGTCATGGCCTTTCCCATGCTCCCCTATGGCGTTGGATTTATGATCCTAGATAAGCAACCGGATGATTCGGAAGATCTCATTTACTTTGCTAGGGCAGTTGGTGCAATGATCGCACTGCACTTCCTCAAGGTGCCAGTCTATGAAGGATCGAAGTCAAAGAAAGAGAAGAAGGGATCTGGCAATCAAACGTTAGATCTGACCGAGAGGCAGAAGGTTGTTCATCAATTGATGCTCAAGGGATTTACTAACGGACAGATTGCAACGGAATTAGGCTATAGCGAATCTCTTATTCGTCAAGAGACTATTCAAATCTTCCGAATTCTTGGAGTCTCTGGGCGAAAAGAGATTCTGATGGCTGAATCAAAAGGCTAAGTGCTACTCGGGCTTTCGTCCCTGTCGCAGTAAGCCGAAGGTAAGGGCATCTTCAAGTGCCATAGCAGAGGCGGCGATGACGTTTTCATGAACACCAACGGTGCTCCATTCGCCTTTTCCATCTGATGTTTCAACGAGTACGCGGGTGACTGCGCCAGTTCCAAGACGACCTTCAAGGATGCGCACCTTGTAATCGGTAAGTTCTAGAACTGAGAGTTCTGGATAGAGAGTATTGAGGCCATCGCGAAGTGCGCGGTCAAATGCGTTGACCGGACCGTTACCAGAACCGGTGCATGTGATCTCTTTACCTTGAGCGGTAACGGTTACTTCGGCTTTGGTGATGATTGAGCCTTCACTGCGCTCTGTTGTGGTGAGCCAATGATCGATTGTGAAGAAAGCTGGGCGCTTACCAGTGAGCTCTTCATGAAGAAGTAATTCAAATGAGGCATCTGCAGCTTCGAAGGTAAAGCCGCGAGATTCCATATCCTTAACGCGTTCTACAACACGACCGATGAGTTCGCGGTCTCCCCCAAGGTCTACTCCGAGTTCTTGAGATTTAAGTTCGATCGATGCACGGCCTGCCATATCTGAGACCAACATGCGCATATCGTTTCCAACAGATGCCGGATCTTCATGCTGATAGAGACTTGGATCGACCTTGATTGCAGAGGCGTGAAGACCTGCCTTATGAGCAAAGGCTGAGACACCAACATATGGCTGACGGGCAGATGGTGAAACGTTTGTTACTTCTGCAACTGCATGTGAAATTCGGAAGGCCTCGCGTAGTGCGTTTGCTGGCAATACTGGCTTATCTTTCTTGAGCTCAAGGTTGGCAATGATTGAGACAAGATCTGCGTTACCGGTGCGCTCACCGTAGCCATTGAGAGTTCCTTGTACGTGTGTGGCACCTGCTGCAATTGCAGCCATGGAGTTTGCAATCGCACACCCTGTGTCGTTGTGGCAGTGAATACCAATACGCGCACTCGATGCTTGAAGTACATCGTGGACTACTTGAGAAAGCTCATCAGGCAACATTCCACCGTTGGTGTCGCAGAGTGCGATGACATCTGCGCCGGCTTCGGCGGCGACTCGAACTACTTCGAGGGCGTAGGCGCGGTTGCTGCGATAGCCATCGAAGAAGTGTTCAGCATCGAGAAATACGCGCTGGCCTTCTTGGCGTAGGTGGGTAACACTGTCGCGGATCATCTCGAGGTTCTCATCGAGTGAAGTCTTCAATGCAAGATCAACGTGGCGATCAAAGGCCTTTGCAACAAGAGTTACTGCAGGTGCGCCACTGTCACGAAGTGCACCAAGCAAGGCATCATCGGCAGCTTTGACGTTAGGACGACGTGTGGCGCCGAAGGCAACAAAGGTTGCGTTCTTGAGTTTGAGCTCTTTCTTGGCGAGAGCGAAGAATTCAGTGTCTTTTGGATTAGCCCCTGGCCATCCACCTTCGATAAAACCAACACCAAGATCATCGAGGTGACGCGCAATCGTCAACTTGTCGTGGACAGAAAGATTTAAGCCTTCTTGCTGTGCGCCATCACGAAGAGTGGTGTCATAGATATGGAAGGAGTCATCGATTGTCATTAAAGAACTCTCTTAACCCAGCCATGCTTATCTTCAATATTGCCGTGTTGAATTCCAAGGAGGTGGTTACGGATCTGCATAGTGATTGTGCCCGGCTGGCCATCGCCAGTTACCCAGGTACCCATGGCACTCTTTGCCTGGCCGATAGGTGAGACAACTGCTGCAGTTCCGCAGGCAAATGTCTCGGTAATCTCACCAGAGGCAATTCCATCTTGCCAATCGGTGGTGCTGATCATTCCCTCTTCGACTTTATATCCAAGGTCTGCAGCAACACTCAAGATCGAATCGCGAGTAACACCCGGCAATAGCGTGCCAGTTAACTTTGGGGTGAAGATTGTTGCGTCCTGGCCTTTTCCTTTAACGAAGTAAAGGTTCATGCCGCCCATCTCTTCAACCCATTTGCGTTCAACGGCGTCGAGCCAGACAACTTGGTCACAGCCTTCTTTTGCTGCAGCTTTCTGTGCAACAAGGCTGGCTGCATAGTTTCCGCCGCACTTTGCTTCGCCGGTTCCGCCTTGAGATGCGCGCACATACTCAGTCGAGATCCAGACAGAGACAGCCTTTGAAGGATCAAAGTAAGCACCGGCAGGGGTAGCAATAAGTATGTAGGTCGCTTTATTTGATGGACGTACACCTAAACCAACTTCTGTTGCAATCATGAAGGGGCGGATGTAGAGAGATTCTCCGACTTTATTTGGAACCCATCCTGCATCTTGCTTAACAAGTGCTTCGACAGTTTCAAGAAAGAGTTCAACTGGCATCTCAGGAAGAGCTAAACGTCCAGCACTTCGTGCAAATCGCTTGGCATTTGCTTCAGGGCGAAAGAGTGCAATGCCGCCATATGGTTGGCGATATGCCTTCATTCCTTCGAAGATCTCTTGTCCGTAATGAAAGACTGCAGTTGCAGGATCTAATGAGATTGGACCGTAAGGAACGAGCTCTGGTTCTGCCCATCCATTTTTCTCATCCCACTCGCAGATAACCATGTGATCGGTGTAGTACTTACCGAATCCACCTTCTGCAACGAGTGCATCGCGTATTGCTGGATCTTTTGCCTGCGGGTTGAGAGTGATCTTCATATTAGAGCAGCGCTAGGAGCGCATCCCCCA
>WLGP01000099.1 GCA_009703165.1 Actinomycetota bacterium
CTGGTGAATCAAGCTGATACGTACCGCTTGATAAAGGAAGTGTTAGCAACCCAGTAGACGTGGAGCTAACCATGCCTGCACCTGATCAAGTGAGATGCGCTCTTGCGCCATGGTGTCGCGATCGCGAATGGTTACCGCATTATCTTCGAGAGTTTCAAAGTCAACGGTGATGCAGTAAGGAGTTCCGATTTCATCTTGGCGACGGTAGCGACGACCGATTGCACCGGCATCATCGAAATCGATATTCCAATTCTTGCGAAGTTGATCTGCCAATTCGCGAGCCTTTGGCGAAAGATCAGCATTACGTGACAACGGCAATACTGCGACCTTTACGGGAGCAAGGCGGTAATCGAGCTTAAGGACAACGCGCTTTTCCATCTCGCCCTTGGCATTTGGAGCTTCATCTTCTGTGTAGGCATCCATCAAGAATGTGAGCGCGCAGCGATCTACACCTGCTGCAGGTTCGATAACAAATGGTGTCCAGCGCTCGTTCTTCTCTTGATCAAAGTATGAGAGATCCTTGCCAGAGGCTGCAGAGTGCGCCTTGAGGTCAAAGTCGGTGCGGTTTGCAATACCTTCAAGCTCGCCCCACTCGGTGCCTGCGAATTCAAATTTATATTCGATATCTGCGGTGCGCTTTGAATAGTGTGAAAGCTTCTCTTTTGGATGATCGTAGATACGAAGACGCTCTGGATTAATTCCAAGATCCTTGTACCAAGCAAGACGTGTATCGATCCAGTACTGGTGCCAATCTTCATCAGTTCCAGGAACTACGAAGAACTCCATCTCCATCTGCTCAAATTCACGTGTACGGAAGATGAAGTTACCTGGTGTGATTTCGTTACGGAATGATTTTCCGATCTGGCCAATACCAAAAGGTGGCTTCTTGCGCGATGTTGTCATCACCTGATCGAAGTTGATGAAGATTCCCTGAGCTGTCTCTGGGCGAAGGTAGGCAAGTCCTGACTCATCTTCTACTGGTCCAAGAAATGTCTTGAGAAGCCCTGAGAATTGCTTAGGAGTTGTAAATTGCCCCTTATTTCCACAAGCTGGACAGTTCATATCTGCAAGTGATTCCAGCTTCTTCTTATGCTTTGCCTCGTAGGCTTCTTCGAGATGATCTGCGCGGTAACGCTTATTACATGCGGTGCACTCTGTCAGTGGATCGCTAAATGTTGCAACGTGTCCTGATGCTTCCCAGACTTCGCGTGCCAAGATCACACATGAATCAATACCGACAACATCTTCGCGTCCCATGACCATGGCTTTCCACCATTGGCGCTTGACGTTATTTTTTAACTCGACTCCGAGTGGGCCGTAATCCCATGAGGCGCGCAATCCGCCGTAAATTTCAGATGATGGATAGACAAAGCCGCGACGCTTTGCAAGTGAGACGATATTTTCTAAACGATCTACGGCCATTTTTGATCCCCATCCGGCTGGCTGTCGGCAAGGAGCAACGGGCGTTGCTCACATGGTTAAGTTTACCTTCTCCTTATTATTCGTAAGCCCCTGCTTCATCGATTGCACGTGCGAGAACTGGGATCGCTTCAAGCTTTGCGCGAGTAGAACTTAACGCTCTGCGATATGAACCGACGTTCTCCCATCGGGTGGTCAGCACCCACAGGGTTGGTTCATCGAGGTTCTGCCCCACCTCGCCACCGAGAAAACCGGCAGCCTCGGCCAAGACATCACGTACTCCCTCAAGTTCGGCGCGGAAATTGCTGGCAGCGCCCAGCGGGATCTCAAATCTGGCGACTGCAATCATGGGGCAAGGCTAGCCCCTCAAGGGTGGGAATGAAAATCATTTTCATTTGTGATACTGTCCCGCCATGAATATCGCAATCATCCTCGCAGCAGCTACGGCGCTGGCAACCTTTGCCGGCGGAACTCTGGCTATCAAATCAAAAGACCGTCTCCATCTTGTCCTTGGATTATCTGCCGGCCTTCTTCTAGGCCTTGTTGCATTTGATCTCTTACCTGAAGTCTTTGAGATGGGTAGCAAAGAGATTCTCCATGCGCCAGCAACATCTGTTGCGCTGATTGCAGGATTCTTACTTCTTCACTTCTATGAACAACTCTTTGGTTCGCATGAGCCAGCTGAATCAGATTACGGTCACGAACATAAACATTCAGCAAATGTTGCAGGTGGCCTCGGCGCACTTGCCATGGGTGGGCACGTATTTCTCGATGGCCTAGCACTTGGAGTCGCATTTAAGGTCAGTTCAGATCTTGGCTTTGCAGTCTTTATCGCACTCCTTGTCCACGCATTTAGCGATGGCTTAAACACTGTCTCGTTTCTGATCAAGAGTGGAAAGTGGAATAAGAAGGGAATCTGGCTTCTTGGAGTAGATGCTCTCGCCCGCATCAGCGGCGCAGCCCTTGGTACGACCCTTGTTCTTAGCGATGAGTGGGTTGCAATTTATCTCGCTGGCTTTGCCGGAATTGTTATCTACCTTGCAACATCACATATCTTGCCTGAAGCACATTCACGTCACTCATCTCGTTGGACGATTGCATTTACCTTAGTCGGCGTCGGAATCATGTGGGCCTTGGTGAGCTACCTCCACTCAGGTGAAGGACATGGCCATGGATCTGAGACTGCGGTGCATGAAGAGTCGACGCACTCTGAAGATCTACATCACGAAGATGAACATGGCCATAAAGATGAACATGGCCATAAAGATGAGCACGGTAAGTAAATAAGTGTCCCGCTCTAATCCACGTGTATTGAGCACTCTTGAACGCGCCGGCGGTTTTGCCAGTGCGCAAGAGATCTATCGCCTCATGCAACGCGAGGGCGAGAGTATTGGACTCACGACTGTCTATCGCTCACTCCAGTCTCTAGTGAACGACAAGATTGTCGATGTACTACGTCGTGATGATGGTGAAGCGATCTATCGCCTCTGTGGAGATGCCCACCATCATCACCTCGTATGTAAAGCCTGTGGCGATACTGTTGAAATTGAGGGCGGCGCAATTGAAAAGTGGGCCAAAGTCATGGCTGAAGAACATGGCTTTCGCGATGTGGGACATACTGCAGAGATCTTCGGTATTTGCAGCAAGTGCTAATTAGGCCTTACCAAACCTTCTATCGCGGTTTGAATACTCTTCAATAGCTTTCCATAGCGTCTTTCGTGTGACATCTGGCCATAGAACATCCATGAAGACGAACTCGGCATAGACAGATTGCCATGGCAAGAAGTTGCTGGTGCGCTGCTCCCCTGATGAACGTAAGAAGAGATCGACATCGCTCATCTTTGGATCATAGAGATATGAGGCGAGGGTCTTTTCAGTAATCGAATCAGCCTTTACTTTGCCACGTTTTACATCACGTGCAAGTTGCGTTGCCGCATCGACAATCTCCGAACGGCCCCCGTAGTTCACGCACATGTTAAGCGTCAAGGTTTTATTCTTCTTCGTCAGCTCTTGCGCTTCCTCGAGCTCTTTAATGACAGAAGACCAGAGACGCTTAGGGCGACCGATCCATTGAATCTTTACACCCATCTCATTCATCTGATCACGACGGCGACGTAATACATCGCGATTAAAGTTCATGAGGAAGCGAACCTCTTCAGGTGAGCGCTTCCAATTCTCTGTTGAGAATGCGTAGGCACTTAACTCTTTAACGCCGAATTCGATTGCACCTTGGACAACATCAAAGAGAGCGGCCTCGCCGGCTTCATGTCCTGCCGTACGAGGAAGACCGCGATCTTGTGCCCAACGACCGTTTCCATCCATCACCACTGCAACGTGGCGAGGAATATCGATCGGAGATTTCTTACTCATGCACGCTCCACCATCGGCAGACTTCGTAGTCCGCGTTCAAGGTGCCATTGTAGATAGGCAGCGACTAAGCCACTAGCTTCTCGGCGAAAACGAAGCTCACTATTTTGCGCGCGATCCCAATTTCCGCTGATCAGATCACCCATAAGTTCTAGCGTTTCTGGCGCTGGGGTGGCAGATGCCGATGGGCGGCAATCCATGCAGACAGAGCCTCCGCCGACAAGTGAGAAGTAGCGATGTGGCCCTGGCTTTTCACAGCGCGAGCATTGGCTCATCGATGGGGCGTATCCGCCGATGGCAAGTGATCGAAGGAGAAATGCATCAAGGATCAGCGAAGAGTCATAGCGATTTTCTGAAAGCGCCTTCATCGCACCGACAACTAATTGAAACTCTTGCAACGCCGGTTCATATTCTTGCGCGGTAAAACGTTCGGCAGTTTCAAGAATTGCAGATGCAATAGTCCACTGCTGATAATCGTGAGTGAGCATCTCCCCGTAATTCATCACCGCTTCAACTTGAGTGATGGTGTCAAAGGTCTTGCCGGTATACATCTGAATATCGATATGGCTTCCGGGTTCAAGACGGGCACCGAATTTCGACATTGTCCGGCGCACACCCTTTGCCACTCCGCGAATGCGGCCATGCTCTCGAGTCAACATTGTGATGATGCGATCTGCCTCGCCCAATTTCTGGGTGCGCAGAACTATCGCTTCATCACGGTAAAGGCTCACGGGGTTACGGTAGTCAGCGAATGGCGCGATTTATTGCAGACACAACGGCCTTAAGTGAAGCCGTTGTGGTGTTGGGATCAAC